>NZ_LSIS01000516.1:0-850 GCF_001556365.1 Blastomonas sp. CCH1-A6
GCGCATCGATGCGCCAGAAATGATCGGATGAGAATCCGTGTCGAGGTAGAGACGGGTACCTGGCTTGGGAACAGCTCGCAAGCCGCAGAAAAAAGTCGTAAATTTCAAGGGCTTGGATGCAAAAGGCTGGCTCCCCGAGTAGCGATGTAAAACCGGTTTATAATTGTTTACCGCAGTTCACGCAGCCCATAATTTCCTAGAAAAATCAGCTATAATTTGTTCACAGTTGTCTATTGACGTTGACCGCCGTTCGGCTCCATATTGATGGACGAATTGGAGGACGCGATGCAAAAGCCAACTGACGCGTATATTCGCACCAGAGCGAAGGGCAAATACTGCATTGGCGAAGGCCTGTGGCTGATTGTGCGGGCCAGCGGCTCGCGTAGCTGGTCGCTGCGGGTCATGCGCAATCGCACGCGCCAAGAGCTCGGGCTTGGGGGCTATCCTGCTGTCTCGCTATCTGAGGCGCGCACGCTTGCTGCGCGGTACAGGTCGGAAATCAAAAAGGACGTGAACGTCAGAGCCGCTCGCCTGGCAGAGCGCCGGGCGTCCGAAGCCAGGAACACCACATTCGAAAAGGCTATGCTCGAATGCCACGATGCCAATAAGGAAGGCTGGAGCGACAAGCAGGCAAAGTCATTCCTCTCGACGCTCAAAACCTATGCGATACCGAGCATCGGATTTTTGCCGACCTATCAGATCGATGCTGCGCTGGTGGCGGACGTCATGCGGAAGAATGATCTTTGGACTGCCAAACCCGAGGTCGCGCGAAAGCTGTTGCAGCGCATCCGGCACGTCCTTTCCTATGCCAACGGGCGGGGCTGGCGAGAGTTGGACGCGCCAGCGAGCG
>NZ_LSIS01000517.1:0-1523 GCF_001556365.1 Blastomonas sp. CCH1-A6
TGCGGCGGGAGCATCAGCCTGGGGCGCAGGCGCTTCCTGGGCAAAGGCCGCCGGCGAAACCAGCGCCGAGCTGACCATCAGCAATGCAGCGAATGAAAGCGGCGTGAACTTCGCCATATGTCCCTCCAGAAATTCAAAAAAGGGGCGGCGGCGCTTGTTCGCCGCCGCCCCGGAACCGGTCAGCGGTCTGCAATCAGGTGGTCGGAATGCTCGGCACAGCGGTGCAGGCCGGGGTCGAGCTGTAGAGGCCGCAGGTCCAGCCCTGGAAGCGGGTGTCGGCCGCATCGCGCACCGCGCCGATATAGGTCACGGCGGTGTAGAAGCTGTTGATCGCAGTCACGTTGAACACCGGACGCGCGGTTTCGTTCGCGCCGTTGATGAAGATGCCCGACAGCGTCGAGGTGCCGTTGGTGATGTTGTTGGTGCCACCGGTGAACAGCGCCTGGATCGCCGCGACGGTGACGTTGCCATCGTCGGTAAAGGCGTTGGGGCAGCTCAGGAACACCGATTCGAAGCGCGGCGGACCAGCTTCATCGCCTGCACCCGCGGTGCCGGTGGGCTGCACGGTCACGGCCGAGTCGACATCGAGGCACCAGCCGGGACCGGTGATGACGCTGTTGAACGCGGCAAAGTCCATGCCGCCACGCAGCAGAATGGCGGCTTCGTCATTGGTGGTCTGGGTCGAAACGAAGGTCGCGTTCGACATCGACCAGGCGGTGCGCGGTTCGGCCTGCTCGTTGCCGTTCGAATCGCCTTCGATCACGTGGTTGGCGCTGGCGGTCTGGATGCCAAGCAGGAACTGGTTAAAGCCCTTGTAGCCGAGATCCATGTCGAACGTGTCGTCGTCATTGCCCAGCCCGACCAGGTTGCGGCCGTTGACGCGTCCGCCGAACCATTCGATGCCGTCGTCCGAGCTGTTATAGACCTGCACGTTCTGGAAGAAGGTGCCCGAGCCCACGCCTGCCAGCGTGATGCCGTTCAGTTCGTTGCCCGGCTGGACTTCGAAGCCCGAATAGCGGACCTGGAAGAAGGCGATGCGGCCGCTATTGTCGGTCGGGACGGCACCGCCATAATTGGCGTTGGTGCCTTCCACCACACCCGAGCAATCGGTGCGGGTGCCGCCGGGATTGGTCGGCGAACCGGTGGCGCAGTCGGACAGCGGCGCACGGCCGAGGATCACGACACCGCCCCACAGGCCCTTGGAGTTGGCCGTTGCTGCGCCGGTGATGTTGTCACGCGCGGTGAAGATGATCGGACGATCGGCGGTGCCTTCGGCGAACAGCTGCGAACCGCGATTGACCAGCAGGAAGTCGGCGCCCGACGAACCGAAGAAGGTCACGCCCGGCTCGATGGTCAGGATGGCGGGGGTGCCGGTGCTGGCGGTGGGGCCGACATCGATGCCGACCTGGACGCGGCCCGAAAGCGAATAGACGGTGCCGGCGCGACGCGGGATAACCAGGTTGGTGGTGATGGTGCCCGAAAGCTGGCAGTTGCGGACGACAGCGCCACCGCCGGTGGTGATC
>NZ_LSIS01000518.1:0-333 GCF_001556365.1 Blastomonas sp. CCH1-A6
CTCGATCCAGGTCAGCTCGACATGGGTGAGGCCGTCGCGGGCGAGCGCGCTGAACACGCCGCCACCGCGCACGGCAGAGGGCCGGTCGTCGATCATGGGAGGTCTCCGGGGGTGTGCCGCGCGTGCTGGCTGGCAGCGCCGTCCACAGTCGCGCGCGCCGTTAGCAAGAATCCGAAGGATTCTTTTCTATTAGCATCGTTAGAAGGGGGTCGATTCCGCGAGGATTCCTGCGGGTTTGCGAGGCCCGCGCGTTCCCGATAGTCCGTGTCCGGCGTTCCTGATCGTCCGAATCCGGCTGTTCCCGATAGTCCGAACCTCATGGCCAGTTCTCCA
>NZ_LSIS01000052.1:0-449 GCF_001556365.1 Blastomonas sp. CCH1-A6
CGCCTCGCCGCCCTTGGCGGCCGCCTTGCGCAAGGGCGAAAGGACGGCGTTCGCCGCGCTTCCCGCCGCCGCTTGGCCGACAGCGGCCATGCCGCCCGCAACAGCGCCTGCACCGCTCTTGCCGAACGAGCCGAGGCTGTAGGCGCTGGTGGCACCGCCTGCCATCTGAGCGCCACCACGCGCGGCGGCGCCGGTCATCCGGCCGGCCGCACCGACTGCGGACCCGGCCGCGCCCACGCCAAGGCGTGCGGCGGCGGCGCCTCCGATCAGCGCGCCGCCTGCCGCCAGCGCGGTCCCGGCCGCCGTACCCGCGCCGAGCTGCGGGCCGCCCGAGACGATGCCGTTCGCAATGCTGGGGCCGAAGATCGACAGGCCCAGCAGCGACAGCGCGGCAAGCGCGATGGCCATGACCTGATTGATGTCGGGCGCGGGGCCGAGTGCCGCGCCGG
>NZ_LSIS01000519.1:0-2278 GCF_001556365.1 Blastomonas sp. CCH1-A6
CGTCCAGATAGTGCGAGAGGCGTCCGGGCCCCTGATCGAGGCAAGCGCGAACGAGGCGCTGCGCCGGGCGGGGAGACCGAAACTGTGACCGAGATCATTGTCCCCGATTACAGCGCGATGGTCATCACGAACCTGACGCCGAACTTTCCGAGCCGGGTCAACCGCTCGGCATGGACCGGCAAGCGCAAGGTCGTGGGCCAGCCCGGCGGCGAGAACTGGACAGGCAAGCTTATCGTCCCCGACATCGCGACCGAGATCGAGGAGCGCAAATGGCGCGCCTTTCTGGTCGCGCTGCGCGGCCCGCAAAACTGGTTCAAGTGGTTCCTGCCGTGCCAGGCGCACAGCGGGGCCAAGCCGCTCGTCAACAACACGCCTGCGCCCGGTTACGAGCTCTCGCTCGACGGCATGACGCCGTCCACCACGATCCTGACGGCAGGCTGCTTCCTGACCGTGCCCCTGCCCAGCGGACACAAGCGTCTCGTCTGCCTCACCGAGGATATGGTCACGAACAGCAGCGGTCAGGCGATCGCCAGGTTCGGCCCGGCGCTCGGCGAGATCCCGGCCAACAATGTCGAGGTCGAGAGCAAGGCCCCCTACATCCCGCTCGCCCTTACCAACACCAATACCGGCATCGACTATTCCGACGCGATCGCAGGGATTGAGCTTGACGTCGAGGAGGCGAAATGAGCCTTCCCGATATCGATGCCGTCGCCGCGCTCGACGCGCCGGTCATCAAGCCTGTCTGGTTCGCCTTTCTCGACATCAACGGCGACCCGGTGCGGTGCAACACGTCCGGCGTCAGCTTGCTGGTAGACGGCACCGGCGACCCTGATCTCGACGGCCAGACCTTTACCGGTATCGGCGGCGATCTCGTCGATATCTCGCCCGTTTCCGTTCGCGAGGGCGGTTCGGAGCGGGTGACGGCGCAGTTGAGCGGCCTGCCTCCGCTCGACGACGACATTCTCGGGCAGCTGGACAATCCAGCCAACTGGCAGGGCCGCGTCGCCCGGCTCTGGCGCACGATCCGCAATGCGGCGAACGAGCAGGAGGGCGGGTTTCAGGCCTATTACACCGGCTATATGACCGCGTTGGACTTCGCAGGCGACGAGTCCGGCGGCATCATCCGCGTCACGATCGAGACCTATCTCGCGGCGTTTAGCCAGGCCAGCAACCGCACCTATCTGGACCAGGAGCGCTACGACCCCGACGACTGGTCGGCGCGCGCCTCGATCGCGATTGCCAATGGCCTGACGCAGAACCCCGGCGCGGTCATCGGCGGTGGTTCCGGTTATGGTGGCGGCTATGGCGGCGGCGTGACCGCGCCGAGGGTCAACGACCTGTGACCGCGCGGCGTTCGACATGGGAAGCCGATCTCGCGGTCTATCTGGCGCAGAAGGCGACGGAGCCGTTCGAGTATGGCGTCAACGACTGTTGCCTGTTCGGCGCGGGCGCTGCCGCAGCGCAGACCGGCGTTGACAACGCGGCGGCGTTCCGTGGGCGCTACAGCACGGAGATAGGCGCGGCGCGCGCACTCCGCCGCATCGGTGCGGGCGATATCGAGAGCACCTTCGACAGCTTCTATCCCGAGCGGCCGATCGGCTTCGCGCGGCGCGGCGACCTCGTGTTCAACGGCGAGGCGGTCGGTGTCTGCATCGGCGCGGTCGCCGTGTTCCTGTCCGACGATGGCTACAGCCATGTCCCGCGCGCCCAGTGGCGCAAGGCCTGGGCGGTATGAGCAAGGTTCTCAAGATCGCCGCCGCGGTTGTCGGCGCGGCAGCGATCATCGTGGCAACCGGCGGCGCGGGCATCGGTTTCCTGGGAGCTGCGGCGGCGGGCTTGGCAACGGCAGGCTTTAGCGCTGGCGCGCTTCTGACCGTGGCGGGCGCGCTTTCTATCGGATCTTCGCTGCTCGCCAAGAAGCCCAAGGCGCCATCCGTCAACGCGGCCAATATCGATCGCCTGAACAGCACGATCGACCTGCGCACCCCGCGCAAGATCGTGTGGGGCGACACGGCGGGCGCGAACGACGTTCGCGACCAAGAATATACCGACAACCAGACCGTCCTGCACCGCTTCATCGTGGTTGCCAGCCACAAGGTCCATTCGATCTACGAAATCTGGTTTGACGATGAGAAGGCATGGGACAGCGTGTCCGGCGTCGCCGCCAAGTTCGCGGGCTATCTCACCGTTACCCCGGTCACCGAGGGGAATGCCTTCAACGCCATCAACATCAGCCCGCGCATGGGATCGAGCCGCCGCTACACCGGCCTCGCCTATG
>NZ_LSIS01000520.1:0-903 GCF_001556365.1 Blastomonas sp. CCH1-A6
CACCGGCGGTCGTCTACACCTACATGCCGGGTCGCGGGAAAGTCTGGGCGGAAAGGTTGCTTGGCGACTTCACCGGCATCGTCCAATGCGACGGCTATGGTGCCTATAAGCATATCGAAGCGCCGGACCGTAAAGGCGGCTCGGGAACGCTCGCCTTCTGCTGGGCGCACGTTAGGCGTGGCTTCTTCGACGATGCCAAGGGCGGCAACGCCCCCGTCGCCGATGAGGCGCTGTGGCGGATCGCCAGCCTCTACAAGATCGAGGCGCGTATCCGAGGTTCCAGCCCCGAACACAGGTTGGCGATCCGCCAGGTTGAATCCGCTTCGATTATCGCGGACATGCGCCCCTGGCTCGAGGAGATGCTGCCCAAGTTGCCCCGAGGATCCAACACGGCCGAGGCCATCGGCTACACCCTCAACCACTGGAAAGGCCTCGTCCGCTTCCTTGAGGATGGGCGGATCGAGCTGGACAACAACACCGTCGAGCGATCAATCAGGCCGCTTACCCTCCAGCGTAAAAATGCCCTGTTCACAGGTCATGACCTTGGGGCTGAAAACTGGGCGACCTTCGCCAGCCTCATCGAAACCTGTAAGCTAGACGGCATCAACCCCCAGGCTTATCTCACCGATGTCCTCGCCCGCATCATCCTGCGCGGCGATGCAGATCCGATCGATGATCTGCTCCCCTACAACTGGGTAGATAGTCGCGCCGCCGCCAGCGCCATTATCGATCAGGCCGCCTGAATGCCCCCAGTGGGGGTGTTTTAGCGCTTACCGCTTACTGTTTGGCACGGACGAACTAACTCGAATCCGCGGGTGCCGGTGTATACACGCGAGCGCGCGCCTCATCGTAAGCGGGGCGCTGACCCCACCTTGCGCTGATCGCTGACAGCATCGACTTTGC
>NZ_LSIS01000521.1:0-883 GCF_001556365.1 Blastomonas sp. CCH1-A6
GGCTCTGTTGCAAACTCTGACACGGTTTCCAAGATTGGGCTCATGTACTGTCAAGGTCAGTTGCGATGAACGATTTCAAAGGACGGCATTTTACCGGCGAGGTCATCCTATGGGCGGTGCGCTGGTATTGTCGATACGGCATCAGCTACCGTGATCTCGAGGAAATGCTGTCCGAGCGTGGGATCGATGTCGATCATACGACGATCTATCGCTGGGTGCAGCGCTACGCGCCGGAGATGGAGAAGCGTCTCCGCTGGTTCTGGCGGCGCGGCTTTGATCCGAGCTGGCGTCTGGATGAGACCTACGTAAAGGTGCGGGGCAAATGGACCTACCTGTACCGGGCGGTCGACAAACGGGGCGACACGATTGATTTCTATCTGTCATCGACACGCAGCGCCAAAGCGGCGAAGCGCTTTCTGGGCAAAGCTCTTCGTGGCCTGAAGGACTGGGAAAAGCCGGCCAAACTCAATACCGACAAGGCACCCAGCTACGGCGCAGCAATCGCTGAGCTGAAACGCGAAGGCAAACTGGCGGCGGAAACCGAGCACCGGCAGGTGAAATATCTGAACAACGTGCTCGAGGCCGACCACGGCAAGCTGAAGATGCTGATCAAGCCGGTACGTGGCTTCAAGTCGATGCCAACGGCCTACGCCACGATCAAGGGCTTCGAGGTCATGCGCGCCCTACGCAAAGGACAGGCCCAGGCATGGTGCCTGCAGCCAGGTATCATGGGGGAGGTGCGCCTGGTTGAAAGAGCATTCGGAATTGGACCCTCGGCCCTGACCGAAACCATGATTATGCTCAATAAGCATTTCGCCAATGCTGCCTAATCCCCCAACTGGGTGACGCCGCGCGGCCGTGCCCCATGTTTGCAACAGAGCCG
>NZ_LSIS01000522.1:0-444 GCF_001556365.1 Blastomonas sp. CCH1-A6
GGCGTGCGAAGGGGTTAGGTCCGATCGGCAGCATCACGGCCATCGGTCCGTGACACGGACCGCACATGCAAAGATGCTCGTCGCCATCGGGATCGGCGAGGATGATATGAAGGAAGTCGCCCATCCTGATCCGCGCGCGAACGTCGCCGAGCGCTCGCATGTCGAGAGGTTGCGCGCCGATTCCGGCAAGCGCGGGCGCGAGGACGATGCTGGCCGGCGACAGGTCTGGGCGCGCGACCGCCAGCTTGCGGTCGAAGGCCGAGCCGGGGGCGGCGTGGTAGCTGATGCCCCAGCGCTGCACGAGGTTGGCGGTCGCATTGTCGGCGGAGATCGTGCCGCGTTTCACGCGGCCGAGCGCACGGCGGTAGTCGGAGCGATAGCGCACGTTGCGGCTGAGATAGCCGATGGCGATATCCGAATATTGCAGCGCGTCGTCCCCGGCCT
>NZ_LSIS01000523.1:0-264 GCF_001556365.1 Blastomonas sp. CCH1-A6
ACGTCGCGGCCTTCCTTGGGTTAGCTCCGGCGCCCTTCGCCAGCGGCGACGTGTCACGTGATCAGGGCATCAGCAAAGCCGGTAACCGAAGCACACGTGTGCAGATGGTGGAACTTGCCTGGTGTTGGTTGAAATATCAGCCAAGTAGCGAACTGACCGTATGGTATCGCAACCGGTTCAAAGGCAACGGCGCTCGCGCGGCAAAGGTGGGGATCGTTGCGCTCGCCCGAAAATTGTTAATCGCGCTTTGGCGCTTTGTGGAGA
>NZ_LSIS01000524.1:0-378 GCF_001556365.1 Blastomonas sp. CCH1-A6
GAGGGGAGGAGGATTGAAGATCGGTGTCGAGGACATGGGGTCCAGCACGACATCACAGGAGACACGTCATGAACATCGGTCAGATCAAGCAGAACGACGCGGGCATTTTCATGGGCCGCATTTCCACCCTCGCCGTCGCGATGACGATCGCGCTCAAGCCGGTCCAGTCGTCCAACCCGCGCGCGCCGCGCTACGAGATCCACGCGCTCACCCCGGGCCGGACGTGGGTGCAGGTCGGGGCGTTCTTCGAACTCACCTCGAACAACACCGGCGAGGCGTTCCTGAACGGCCGCATCGACGATCCGTCGCTCGCCGCGCCGCTGCAGGTCTCGGCCTTCCGCCAGGACGACGGCTCGTACAACGTCGTGTGGCAGCGCG
>NZ_LSIS01000525.1:0-12380 GCF_001556365.1 Blastomonas sp. CCH1-A6
GCTCGCGTCAAGCTAACCCGCTGGCACCACTCAACTTAATTTCGGATCAGGCTCTGAGAGGATGTCTATTGGCGTCTGCCGCGTTGTTGTGCTCGGGAACAGCATTTGCCCAGGAAGCAACGCCCCAGGCGAACGACCAAACCGGGAGCGCCACGGAAGCGCTGGCTGAGGACATTGTCGTTACCGCCACCAAAAAGGGCTATGGCGAAAGCGTGCAGAAAGTACCGATGGCGGTCACGGCTTTTGGTGAAGCGCAGTTGGATGCCAAGTTCGTCCAGAATCTTCAAAGTCTGAGCTACGACGTTCCCAACGTCCAGCTCGAGGATGTGGGTACGGCACCGGGCTATGCCAATTTCACTATCCGGGGCCTCGGCATCAACAGCACGATCCCATCGATCGACCCCACCGTAGGCGTTTTCACTGACGGTATTTACCTCGGCATCAACGCTGGTGTCGTGCTGGACAACTTCGACCTTGAGGGGATCGAAGTTCTGCGTGGACCGCAAGGCTTGCTTTTCGGTCGCAACGTTACCGGCGGTGCCGTGGTTGTGCGGACCACACGGCCCAGCTTCGATTTTGGAGCCAAAGCCAAGCTATCCATTGAAACGGGACTGAAGAAGACCGTAAGCGGCACGGTTACCGGACCTATCGTCGATGACGTTTTGGCTGCCAAATTGGCCGTCTACTACAGCGACGACAATGGCTGGTTTCGCAACCGCTTCGACAATCGCAGCTTCGGTAAATCACATGACCTTATCATTCGCCCGGCACTTTCGCTCAAGGGTGGCGACCGCTTCCGAATGGATCTCCGCTATGAGCATGGCGATGTCGAAAGCGATGGAGCCCCTGTCCAGAGTCACGCGCTGTTTCCCCGCGACAGCTTCAGGTTTTCGATCAATTTCCCAGGTTTCTATGATGCCAAATGGGACCAGGCGATCGTGGAAACCAACATCGATGTCGGTCTGGGCGGAGGCGTCTTCACCAACATCGCTGGCTATCGGAAATTCCGATCCTCCGCGGGCGCTGATATCGATGGAACACCACAGTCCTTCTTTCATGCCTTTTTCGAAATCGACCAGGATCAGCTCAGCGACGAACTTCGTTATGCCGGAAGGTTCGGTGACGTCGAATTGACAACCGGTCTATACTATTTTTCCCAGGATCTTCGTTACGCCGAGCTGCGGAATCTTTTGGGCGGTGCTCGGATCGTTTCCGGTGGGGGTACGCAAGACCAGACAACATGGGGCATTTTTGCTTCGACCGACTGGCATTTCACCGATACGCTGACCTTGAATCTCGGCGCGCGGTATAGCTGGGAACGCAAAGCCGTTCGGGTCTCGGCCTTGCGCGCAAATGGTTGCAATCTAGACACGCTGATCTGTGCAACCAATTTCGCCGACGCGGCAAAATGGCGAGGGTTTACGCCGAAAATCGGCCTTCAGTGGAAGCCGGATGACGACACGCAGATTTATGGCCTTTACACGCGCGGGTTCCGCAGCGGCGGATATAATTTGCGCAACACCGATCCCGCTGTGCCGCCGGGGCCATTCAATCAAGAGACCCAGGACAGTTTCGAACTCGGCGCCAAGAAGCAATTCGGGCGCCACCGGATCAACCTGGCGGCCTTCTACAATCGCATGAAGGACCTGCAGCGCGAGATCAACCTGCCCGGACCGCTTGGCGTCAGCCAGGTCATACGGAACACCGCCGACGCCACAATCAAAGGCGTCGAGGCCGAGGGGCAGTTTTTTCTTTTGTCCAACCTCGTGATTTCGGGTCAGCTCGGCTACGTGAATGGCCAGTATCGCAACGTCCAGTTCGACCTCAGCGGTGATGGCGTCATCAACGATGTGGATCGTGCGCTCAAATTGCCAAGGCTGTCGCCATGGACCTATGGCGTGGGGCTGACTTATGATCAGCAGCTTGGCGAATTGGGGACAGCAACGGCGCGTGTCAGCTTCACGCATCGCGACAAGGCGGCATTCACCGACAACAACGTCGGCTTCCTTCAGGGCGCCGATATGCTCGATGCGAGCCTCACATTGGCGACCGACAACAAGCACTGGCGCTTCTCCATCTATGGCCGAAACCTCCTGAATGAGGTGACGATTGGCGGCGATACACCTTTGCCGGCGGCCTTCGGGGGCACGGGTGCAAGCCTTTCACCGCTAAACAGGGGGCGCGTCATCGGCGGAGAAGTGGCGATTAGCTTCTAGGCCATTTTCGAGGCGAGTGGAATCACCCGCCAACTCGGAAAATGCCCAAGATCAATTTGCTAGAGCATTTCCTGCCGGAAAGCCGGTTCCCACTTCTGCGCGAAATGCTCTAGCTGATCGCGACGGATGCAGCGGATTTCCGATCGCACCCCGCCCCCTTGCCGTTAATCCGATGGTGCGGTGCGCCATGCCTGACGAACAAGGCTGACGAGCGCACGGCCAGCCGGTTTTACCTGCCAGCGGCTACGCACAGCATAACAAAGCGTCAATGGATCGAATAAACCGATTCCCTCCAAGGCCACGAAATTGGCGCGAAACCATGAGTTCTCGGTGAACTGTTTTGCAACCATCCCGATAGCATCGGATGTGGCAACGATCCGTCGAACCAATTGAAAATAGTCTGTCATGTGGATCCAGTCAGCGGGACGCTTACCGCTTTTTTCGTACATCTGCTGAATGATCGATGTGTAGGGTTCGGAAGATGAGGGCACTACGAATTCGAACTGGACCAGCGGCTCCTTGCTGGTCGGGTTTATCCCCAGAATGGGATGATTGTTCCGCACAAAAGGCAGTATTTCGATCGAGGCGACCCGCTCGCACTTGAATTCCGGCCAGCGTGCAAAGGCCGCTTCAAGTCCAAAGGCGACATCGATATCGCCGCGCGACAGGAGTCGCACGCCCCTTTCGCTGTTGCCCGAAACGACTTCGACGCGCACTGCCGGATGGCGCCGCAGCAAAGAAACCAGAGGTTGGGTGAGCAACCAGTCGATTGACCCTGGGAACAGTCCGATTCGAAGCGGGCCCGCATAGGCGTCGGCGCGGCGGGCTGTATCTCCGAGTAGTTCAGCTGCGTCGGCAAGCAAGCGCGCTGCGCGATCGATAAATTCGCGTCCCTCCTCTGTCGGCATCGCGCCCCGTGAGGTCCGATGGAAAAGGGAATAGCCAAGATACCGTTCGAGTTCAGCGACACTCTTGGTCACCGCCGACTGCGTGACACCAACCGCATCCGCTGCCCTGGAGAAGGAACGAAGCTGACCAACCGCGACGGCATGCTTGAGGCGAGAATCGAGCATGGACATGCCCCACAGGAATAATTGCTCCAGAGAATGAATTAGGCGAATCAAGGTCATTTTGTCAATCTTACTTTCGACACTGCCGCCCAGCACGACTGCAACCCGTCTCGAAATCTGGAGCGGCGAAACGGCCTGGATCAAAGCGCCAAGGTCTCAGACGCAGGTATGCCTGAATGACGAAAACTGGTCCGCTTGCAGGCCTCAAAATACTCGAAATTGCGGGCATCGGCCCGGCGCCGTTTTGCGGAATGCTGTTGGCCGACCTTGGCGCCGATGTCGTCGTCATTGAACGCGTAAGCCCTAACTCCGAAAATATCGATCTTGGCAGCGGCGCCATTGTGAACCGCGGGAAACGTGTAATTGCCTTGGATCTGAAGTCCCCCGAAGGCGTCGCGCATGTCCTGGATCTCGTCCAAAGGGGCGATGTACTGATCGAAGGCATGCGGCCTGGGGTGATGGAGAGGCTCGGCCTTGGTCCCGAGGTTTGCCTAGCGCGTAACCCCCGCCTTGTATTCGGTCGCATGACGGGTTGGGGGCAGCAGGGACCTCTCGCCCAAGCGGCCGGCCATGACATCAACTATATCGCGCTGTCAGGAGCCCTTTGGTATGCTGGGCATCCTGGTGAACCGCCAATGGCGCCGCCAAGCCTGGTAGGCGATATTGGGGGTGGAGCGCTTTATTTGGCCATCGGCGTCCTCGCAGCGGCAATGCACGCCCGGGATACCGGGAATGGGCAAGTGGTTGACGCCGCGATCGTCGATGGGAGCGCTCACATGATGAACTTGCTCCTGAGCCTGAAGGCCGCCGGCCAGGTTGCCAGCATACGCGGCTGCAGCATCCTTGACGGCCCTCACTGGTACTCGACCTATCGGTGCGCCGACGGGAATTTCATCTCAGTCGGATCACTCGAGCCCAAGTTCTATGCGCTGCTTTGCAAAAAGCTGGGGTTGGCCGGCGATAGCAGTTTTGACGACGGCTATGATCGTGATGCCTGGCCCGAGCTCAAGCAGCGTTTTAGCGAGATATTCGCCATGCGGACACGGGAAGAATGGCGCGCACTGCTGGAAGGCAGCGATGCCTGCTTTGCCCCCGTGCTTGATCCGGACGAAGCGGCGCGCCATCCTCATATGGCAGCGCGAGGCGTCTATCGGGAGATCGACAATATCCTCCAGGCAATGCCGGCGCCACGTTTTTCGGGCTCGTCACTACCGATCCCCGGACCGATCCCGCTGCATCATGAAGATCCGAGTACAATTCGGCGGGGCTGGAGCAAACCGGACCGCTGCGGGATTACCGCCAGAACCGACTGTTGCGAGTAGTCGGTTGGCATGGTGGGCGGCCAGCGGCCCGACACGAACGGTGATTTCATAACTATGAACCAATGCGACGCTCCGCTTCGCTGCATTCAAATCAAAGGAGACAACGACACACAGGCACGTCAAACTATCCGATGATTCCTGTACGCCACGCCGGAACGGCGATTGCGGACGTGTCCACGGGACGTTGTTCGCATCGTGATTCGCTCGGCGCTTGAAATCAATGCTCGCCCCGGATGTGACGACGCCGATGGGATTTCCACTGCGGCGGCCACGGCCAATGTCCTGGCGTGAGGGCTTCGGTCATCGACCGATTCGACCGTCCGAATGCGGTCTTTTGGCGCGCCTGAGAATCCGCATCAGAGTTGAGTGCGCGTTGTTCGGGAATCTCATTTAAATATTTGTAAAAACGTAATAATATAGATAATAACTCCAACCTGTATCCAGTGTGGAGTAATGGTCGCAGGGCGTGAACTTACGCCCTTATGGATGCGTCGAAGTCCTTCAGTTTGAATCTCAGGAAATTGCGGCTTGCGATGCGCATCACGCAAGAAGCGCTCGCCCATGATGCGGGCACGAGCAGCTCTTATCTGAGTGCGATCGAAAATGGCCGGTCGAGCCCGACGCTGAAAGCAATGGAGCGGCTCGCGAAGGCACTCGGCGTCAATGCCGTCTATCTCTTGTCCGGCCGGATATCGATCTCGATCGTTTCGGACGACGAACTGGAAATCGGCGCGATACTGGCGCGCCCGGCGGTGACGCTCCGGCGCCATCCGCACAAGCCGACGGGGCGGCCGAGCAAGACCAAGTAAATCATCGGGGGCTGCACGCGCGTGGGCTGGAACCACGCGCCCGATAGACGCGCCCGCAACGCGCGCGTCGAAAGGAGTGCCCCTCGGTGCTGTTTCGCGACCTCGATGCCTATATTAAGCAGGCCAGGCGCGCGAACAGTGATCGCGAGCTGTTCAGTTGCAGCGAGGCCGCCGCACGCCAGCTCGGCCTCCCATGGCTCGCGATCGTCCAGAGCATGGCCTTCTTTCAGCCCGGTGGGCGATATTTCCGCATGGACAATTTCCAGAGCTGGGGCGACGTTTTCGTCGCCGAAGGCTATTACCGCGACGATCCCGCCTTGCTCGCGGCGCGCTCGACAAGCCGGGCGTTCGGCTGGCACGAAATGGAGCGACTGCTGGGCGGCTTCACGCGGCGGCAGGCGCGCATCGTGCGCGAAGCCGCGCGTCATGGCCTGCGCAACGGCCTCACCGTTCCGATTGGCGTCGCCGGCGAGCCGCCCGGATGCTGTACGTTCGCAACGCGCGACGGGCAATTGCCGCCATCGCATATCTGCCGGATCGCGACGCTGATGGCGAGCGAGGCTTTTACCGAGGCGCGGCGCTTGCACGGCTTTCCGGCGCGCCGCCTGGAATTGCCCCATCTCAGCCCAAAGCGGCTCGAATGCTTTCGCTTGGCGGCGATGGGCAAGAGCGACGTCGAGATCGGGATCATGATGCACATCGCGCCAACGACCGTGCGCACCTACATGCGCGACCTGCGCGAGCATTTTGGCATCTATTCCCGCGCGCAGCTCCCGGCGATCGCGCTCGCCTGCGGGATCGTCTGCATCGAGGAGATCGTCCCGCGCTTCTGAGTAGGATCGCCGCATCCTCAATATTGACGACTGTTTGAACTCCGCATCTCTGCTCCTTTTGCGACCGTTCACGTTGAACGGGAGCTACTGCTATGATCCATATTGTCCAAGGGTGCTCGCTTACCGATGCGCGCGCCGCCTCGATGTTCGAGGACCGCAAGACCCTGTTCGTCGATCTGCTGGGCTGGGATGTTCCGGTCGTCGGCGGCCGCTATGAAATCGACAGCTATGACGGCGACAAGGCGGTCTATCTGATCGCCACCGACGATGGCTGCATTCACCAGGGGTCGATGCGGCTGCTATCGACAGAGGGCGCGCATCTGCTCGCCGATCGTTTCGCGTCGCTCTGCGAGTGCGATGCGCCCCGGGGGGAGCAGGTTCGCGAGATTACGCGACTTTGCCTGCCGCAACGATTGGGCGCCCCCGGACGCCTGCGTGTCCGCAACCGGCTCATCTCGGCGATGGTCGATCATGCGCTCGGCAGCGGAATCACCATGCTAACCGGCGTCGTGACCGCTGCTTTTCGCGAGGAGGTTTTGGCGATGGGCTGGCGCGCAGCGCCGCTCGGCCCCGCGCGCCGCATCGATGGCGCGTTCCTTGGAGCGTTCCGCATCGAGATCTGCGCCGGTACGCCTGCGCTGCTGGCGTCGAACGGCATCTATGTGCCGGGTGCGATCACTCCCGATGCGGCGGCAAGAGCCGCGTGAAGGGAATGGCGATGCACGACCCCGCCCGCCTCGCCGCGATGCTGCTCGCCGACGGTTTTGTCATTGTCGATAACGCCGTGCCGACCGAGCTAATCACCGCGCTCGAAGCCGAACTCGCACCGCGCTTCGTCGCCACGCCCTTTTGCGAAGGCGGATTCTACGGAGCCCGCACCAAGCGCTTTGGCGCGTTGTTGCGGCGTTCACGGCATATCGCCGGCCTTGTGCTGCACCCGATCATCTGCGGTATCGCCGAAACGGTGCTCGGGGAATGGTGCGATCGTATCGTTCTCAACCTCACCCAGGCGATCGAAATCCATCCCGGCGCGCTCGCGCAGGTGCCGCACCGCGACCAGGATCTCTGGGGCGGCGTCAAGACCGGGATGCACTATCAGATCAACGTCATCTGGCCGATCGATCCGTTCACGCTGGAGAGTGGCGCGACGCTGGTCTGGCCGGGCAGCCATCACGATGCGGCATCGCAACCGGGCGATGCACGTCCGGTCGCCGCCGAAATGCCACCCGGCTCCGCGCTGCTGTTCCTCGGATCGATCCTGCATGGTGCCGGCGCTAACCAGTCCGATCATGTGCGCCGCGCGGTCATCACCTCCTATTGCCTCGGATGGCTGCGGACGTTCGAGAATCAGTATCTCGTCTACCCGCCCGCCATCGCTCGAGCGTTCGATCCCGATCTGGCCGCGCTCATCGGCTATGCCCAGCATCGCCCCAATCTCGGTAATGTCGAAGGCCAGTGCCCATCGGTGCTGCTTTACCGCGACGATATTGACGGCCTCCCGGCGATCGACGCGCTGCTTCCCGGTCAGGCGGACATGTTGGACGCCTACGTCGCGGATCAGGAAGCGGCGCGTGCGGGCCTGATCGGCGGGTAACGCGGGTTCGTCGGACCGGGCGCTGCACTCATGACACACGATCCAAACCCCGAAGCAGGCGGCGGCGCGCGAACACGGATCGAGGCGGATTCATCCGCTGTGGACGGTGGAGCCACGGCGTCGTCGGCCGCGGAGCGCGCTCGGCGGGCACGCGAGCATTGCCCGTTTCTGACAACCAAGCAGGCCGCGTTCCATCTCGGTCTCGCGGGGGACACGCTCAAGAAGATGCGCCGGGAGCGGCGCGGCCCGCCGTGCCGAAAGCATGGCACCGTCTGGCGCTACCATATCGACGATATCGAGGCCTGGTCGCGCGCGAACATGCGGGAGGGAGGCAATGGCTAGGCTGCTACCCTCCCGTCTGCCGGCTAAACCCACCGCGCTGATCGGTCTCGGCGCGGCCGCGCTGGCGACCACGATCGCGCTGCCGCCAACGCCGTGGCTGGTCTGGAACGCATCGGCCAGCGCGCCGATCGGTCTCTATGCCGTCAGCGGACGGCAGGACATCGCATCGGGCGACATGGTGCTGGTCCGGGTGCCCGACCGCTGGCGCCGGCTCGCCGCCGAGCGGCGCTACATTCCGATCAATATCCCGCTGGTCAAGCGCGTCGCGGCCGCGCCCGGCGATCGCGTCTGTGCGCGCGGGCGGGAGATCTATGTCAACGGCCACCCGGTGGCCGAACGCCGCGAAGCCGATGGCCGCGACCGTCCGATGCCGTGGTGGAATGGCTGCGTGATGTTGCGTTCGGGCGCATTGTTCCTGCTGATGGACAGCCCGGATTCGTTCGATGGGCGTTATTTCGGACCGACATCGCGCGGCGACGTCATCGGCGAGGTGCGACTGCTGTGGCTGGGCTGAGGGTCGCCATCACCGCCCTGGCGCTGCTGGCGGCGGCACCGGCTGACGCGCAGTCGGTCGTTCACTGGCGGCCCTATATCGAGGCAGCCTCGGCGCGTTTCGGCGTGCCGGTAGAATGGATCGAGCGCGTCATGCGCGCCGAGAGCGGCGGGCGCACGGTGCTGGACGGGCGCCCGATTACCAGCCACGCCGGCGCGATGGGACTGATGCAGCTCATGCCCGGCACCTGGTCCGAAATGCGCGCGCGGCTCGGGCTCGGACGTGATCCCCATAGCCCGCGCGACAACATATTGGCGGGGACGCTCTATCTTCGTCTGATGTATGACCGCTTCGGTTATCCCGGACTGTTCGCAGCCTATAACGCGGGACCGGCACGCTATGCCGAGCACGTGCGGACCGGCCGCGCGCTGCCCGGTGAGACCCGCGCCTATCTCGCGAGCGTCGCCGGAGTGCCCGTCAATTCCCGGTCGGCTGTCACGGCCGCCAGTGCAACGCCGCGTACCGTCAATGCCATCTTCTTCGCGATCGGCGACCGGCCCCCTGCCGGCCGGAGCGAAGCCGGTGCGGCCACGCTGTTCGTCGCGCTGCGATCGACGTCGCCCGAGAAGAACGCGCCAGACCGCCCATAGTGCGAGCCGATCGGGGCTTCATGCCGAATCGTGTTTCTGCTATGTTCCGAGCCTATGGAGTTGGTCGTGATGTTGCTCGGTCTGATCCTGTCCGCCACCGGCATCGTCCTCTTCGCCTGGGCGATGTTCCGGCTCGCCGTCTTCGCACTCCCGGTCGGGCTCGGTGCGGCCGCATTTCTGTGGGCGGGGGGTGGCGAACTGGGGCCGTTGCTCGGTCTGCTTCTCGGCCTCGTCGTCGGCGTCGCGGTCTTGCTGATCGGACGCATGCTCATCGCGTCGCGGTTGCCCGTTCCGCTTCGCGGAGCGATCGCGCTTCTCTTCGCCGTGCCCGCCGGGATCGCCGGCGGCAGTGTCGTCTCCAGCCTGATGCAGCTCGGCGGTGCGGGGCCGACCGCGACCGGCATCGCCGCGGCGGTCGGCGCGATCATCATCGCCGGTGCCGCCATGATGAGCCTGTTGCCCGCGATGACCGCTTGCACCGGTTCGAACGGATCCCCGCTGCACGGTTGATCTGTTGGGGCCAGTGGGCCGAGTGCTCGCTCCTCGTGTCACCGCGCGCATGGCGACCACGACGAGAGTGCTTCAAGACGGCAGGGTCTGACCTGACGCATCCGGGTTTTTGGGCGCCTCGCGCCTGCGGCGCGACCGCCGCTCTATTCCGCTAGGCTCACATCCGTTCGCCAAGCTCCACCGGGCCACGCTTCGCGCGTCCCGGCCAAAGGTGATGATCGGACTGGCGGGATGCCGGAGCCTTGCTCCGGCCTGTCGTCGCCGCGCCTGACCGGCGCGGCGGCGTTTTTCGTTGGGCCTTCCCCTCGTCGCACGGGTGGACGGCGCTCCCTTCTGGGCCCGGCCCGGCGTCCCGCAAGCCGGCCCTCGACTGCGCTCGGGCTCGGCTCCTCCATTGCATTGCGGCCCTGCGGGTGCGGACCGCCTTCTGGCCGCGCCCGGCAGGTCGCAGTTCGCCGCCCACCCCCGCTCCGGGGGAGGCCCTGGGGTTTTTGGGGCGGTGCAGGAGGATAGCCATGCGCCAGAGCGGCAAGCATCGCGCGCGCGGAGAAGCTGGCAGGAGCCAGCCCCCGGCAGAGCGCGCCAATCTTTACGACGAGGTGACGAACCGGATCGTTGCCGAACTTGAGGCGGGCCGCGTTCCTTGGGTCCAGCCTTGGGGCCGCCCCAATGGTCAAGGCTTCTCCGCCGCCCCCGGCCTTCCGCGCAATGCGCTCACCAGCCGCAATTACAGCGGCGTCAACGTGCTCATTCTCTGGGGCGCGGTTATCGAGTGCGGTTATCCTTCGCAATCGTGGCTGACCTTCCGCCAAGCCCTTGAAGCAGGCGGCAACGTCCGCAAGGGCGAGCGCGGGACCACCGTTGTCTATGCCGACCGCTTCACCCCCGAGGCCGAGAAGGAACGCGCACGCCTGACCGGCGACGAGGCCCGCGCCGTGCCCTTCCTCAAACGCTTCACCGTGTTCAACGTCGCGCAATGCGAAGGCTTGCGCCCCGGCCTTGCCGCCGGCCCCGCGCCGCTCCCCGAACGCCAGATCGTGCCCGTCGCCGAAGCGGTTATTGCCGCATCGGGCGTCGATTTCCGCATCGGCGGCAACCGTGCCTTCTATGTACCCGCGCATGATTATGTGCAGGTTCCGCCGCAACCCGCGTTCTTCGAGCAGATCAACTATTATCGCACCGCGCTGCACGAACTGACCCATTCGACCGGCCACGCCTCGCGCCTCGACCGCAAGATTCTCAACCCGTTCGGCAGCAAGGACTACGCCCGCGAGGAACTGGTCGCCTTATCTGGACAGTCTGCATCGTGCCTGACGCACCATTGAACGGTATGCTTTGGCGCGACGCAGGGGGGCATCAGGCCGGATGAAGCGCTATCCATAAGCTGGCGTAATCCGGCCTGATGACCACCGTTCCGCAGGCGCGCAACGTGTGCGATCTGGAGTCGGGAGGGGGTCCGGGGGAGGGACTGACAAGCTGTGGATAATTCAGGTGCGTCGATCGTCATTCAGGAGCGCCGCACGGCGGATGGCCTGGACTCCTACATCCCGGTAATCCTGCGTGATGGTGCGATCTATGATCTCCACCTTGAGCGCTACTTCCTCGATTTGCCGCTGAACGGTTCGCGTTCGCGACACTCGTTGCGCGCCCATGGCTATGATGTTCTGGTCTGGGTTCGCTTTCTCGCTTCGGCCCGTGGCAAGTCTGTTTGGCAAGCCGATGCCAATGATGTCGGTGCCTATCATCGTGCCCGGCGGCGCAGCGATGCTGAGTTCCGGATTTCGGCATCGACGTGGAACCGGGCGATTGCCTCGCTCGACAAGCTTTATCGATGGGCCGAACGGGAGGGTCTGATCGAGCGTACACCTTTTACGCATCGTCAGGTCTGGCGACGATCGCACGATGGGCGCCGGGCGGCAGTCACGGGCCGCAATGACGCCTATGAGCGCGCAGCCCGTCGTTCCGACGTCCGTTTCATCGATCTCACCGATTACCGCGCCTTCCGAGAAGTTGGTTTGCGCGGCCTGACCGTTGAAGGGACCGAGCGTCCTGGAGCGCGTGACCGCAATGGCGCGCGCAACGCGCTGTTCGCCGATCTGCTGGTCACCACCGGCCTGCGCCTGGAAGAGGCATCCCACTTGCTCGCAGCTGAGATTCCGGTTTGCGACGCCCGCTCGGAACGTCAGCGGCGGGTCGAGCTTCCGGCGGCACTTACCAAGGGTGACAGGGGGCGAAGCATGCTGCTACCGCGCCGTTTGTTGCCGGTGTTTGACGCCTACATCGCCGTTGAGCGAGCGGCGGCCGTCGCCAAGTTCGCACAGCGCCGTGGCTGGGAAGCCATCGACCGCCCGATCTTCATCCACAGCCCCTCATTCGGGCAGCGCGCATTGCCTCTCGTTGGCGGTGGCACGATGGACATGGAGGTCGTCACACCGGATGAACGCGCAAGGCTTGTTATTTGCGCTGACGATGGAACGCCGCGCGAAGGGTCACGTCCGTCAATGAGGTGTAATTTGGGGTGTGGTCACCGGGCTGCATGGT
>NZ_LSIS01000526.1:0-234 GCF_001556365.1 Blastomonas sp. CCH1-A6
TGCGCGGTCGCCCTACACAGCAAGGGCCCGGAAGTAACGGCTCCAGCACGGCCCATTCCGCATCGGTCAAATCGCTTGGCAAAGCCAGGTCGGCACGGGCATACTGCGCCCGGGTGGTGTCGGTCCACATCGTTGAACTCCCGAAGTTTGTTGCAAAACCCCGTGAATCAGCGACTTGGGCTCGCGTCAAGCTAACCCGCTGGCACCACTCAACTTAATTTCGGATCAGGCTCT
>NZ_LSIS01000527.1:0-1057 GCF_001556365.1 Blastomonas sp. CCH1-A6
ATCGCCCACCACCCGCCTTGTCACCGGTGGCCGCCGCGCCGAGTGGACGGGGACCGCGGAGCAGCCGGGCGCGGTGGTCAATCCGCCGGTGTGGCGCGCCAGCACGCATCTCTATCCCGATACAGCCGCTCTCAAGTCCGGTCCGCAAACCAATGAGGATGGACGCTTTTTCTACGGTCGCAGGGGTGCGCCGACGCAATGGGCATTGGCGGAGGCGCTGACCCAGCTCGAGCCGCAAGCGTATGGCACGATGCTCTACCCCTCGGGCGTCGCCGCGATCACCGGCGCGCTGCTCAGCGTGCTGTCGCCGGGCGACGTGCTGCTGATGACCGACAGCGCCTATGACCCTTCGCGCAGCTTTGCCGACGGGTTGCTGAAGCGCTTCGGCATCGAGACACGCTATTACGATCCGCTCATAGGGTCCGGAATTTCCAGCCTTGTCTGCGAACGCACCCGCGCCATCCTGATGGAAAGCCCGGGCAGCCTGACCTTCGAAGTGCAGGACGTGCCCGCGATCTGCGCGGCGGCGCGCGCGGCCAATCCGGACATCGCGCTGCTGATCGACAATACTTGGGCGACGGGGCTGTTCCTGCCCGCGCTGGAGCTCGGCGCGGACATGAGCATCATGGCCTGCACGAAGTATATTGTCGGCCATTCGGACGTGATGCTGGGCTCGGTCAGCGCGAGTGAGCGATATTATCCGCGCCTGCGCCAGACCGCGCAAAGCTTGGGCCATGTCGTCTCGCCCGACGATGCCTGGCTCGCGCTGCGCGGCCTGCGCACGCTCGACGGGCGGCTGCGCCAGCACCAGGCCTCGGCGCTGCGCATCGCGCACTGGCTGGCCGAGCAGCCGCAGGTCGCGCGCGTGCTGCACCCCGCGCTGCCCTCCTGCCCAGGCCACGCCATCTGGCAGCGCGATTTCAAGGGGTCGAGCGGGCTTTTCTCCTTCGTGCTGGAAGGCGGCACCGACATGGCGCGTGCGGCGCTGATCGACACGCTGGAGCTGTTCGGCATCGGTTACAGCTGGGGCGGGTTCGAGAGCCTGGCGATCCCGGTC
>NZ_LSIS01000528.1:0-329 GCF_001556365.1 Blastomonas sp. CCH1-A6
AGCGCGCTCGCCCGCGACGGCCTCACCCATGTCGAGCTGACCTGGATCGAGAAGAAGCTGGAGCACTGGATACGCTTCGGCCGCGTCGCCCAGGACCGCATCCTGACCCGCCGAACCCGCGTGGTCGGCTTCCGACCGGGCGCCGTCTTCGCCTTCGTCCGCTGGGCGTCGAACGACTTCGGCACGATCGTCTCGCGCATCGACGTGGTGCGCGCGGTCGCGGCCAACGAAGCCTACACGACGTTGCCGTTCGTGCGGCCGGGCGGGGACATCCTGCTCAAGATCGAAGGCTGGCCCAAGGTCCAACAAGTGCTCGCGGCGATCGACGC
>NZ_LSIS01000053.1:0-864 GCF_001556365.1 Blastomonas sp. CCH1-A6
GAGCTGTCGCAATGACGCACACGCCATTTCGCCGTTCCGCCTCGGCGGTCCTGCTCGTCTCCGCTTCCGCGCTTGCGGGCTGCGCCACCACGTCGGTTAAGCCGTCGGCCATCGCCTATGACGATCCGCCGCGCGAGATCGCCGCGACCCCCGCGCCGGAACCACCGCGCGCGGTCGAGGTGGTCGCGATCCCCGAGCCGCTGCCGCTTCCGGGTCAGTTGAAGCCGGTGACGGACACACCCCGCGCGCCGGAGCCCTCCGATCCTCGCCAGCGCGTGGGCGCGGCGAACGCTGCCGCCCGCGTGCAGCCGGTGCGCGACGGCTTCCTCAACGCCATCCAGCAATATCCCTGGACCGATGGCGCGCTCTATCAGGTCTATACCGCGCCCGGCCAGGTAACGGACATCGCGTTGCAGGAGGGCGAACAGCTCGTCGGGCCGGGGCCGGTCGCGGCCGGCGACACCGTGCGCTGGATCATTGGCGATACCATCAGCGGCAGCGGACCCGCCGCGCGGGTGCATGTTCTCGTCAAGCCCACCCGACCCGACCTCGCCACCAACCTGGTCATCAACACCGACCGGCGCACCTATCATCTGGAGCTGCGCGCCACGGCCGCGACCTATATGGCGTCGGTGAGCTGGACCTATCCGCAGGACGCGCTGATCGCGTTGGCGGGCCGCAACGCGGCGGCCGCGAACGCCGCGCCGGTGGCGACCGGCGTGGACGTGTCCGCGCTCAATTTCCGCTACCGCATCGAAGGCGACCGCGCGCCGTGGAAGCCGCTGCGCGCTTTCGACGACGGCCGACAGGTGTTCATCGAGTTTCCGGCCGGGATCTCGCAGGGCGAGATGCCGCCGCTGTTCG
>NZ_LSIS01000529.1:0-444 GCF_001556365.1 Blastomonas sp. CCH1-A6
CACCCGAAGGCGTGGTGCCGTCCGCGGTTACCGCGCCGTTGCCGATCGCGACCGAGTTGATGCCGGCAGACACGGCCGCGTTGCCCGCCGCGAGCGAGTTCACGCCTGAGGCGTTGGCGCGACTGCCCAGCGCCGAGGCGTTGGCCCCGCCGGCTTGTGCACTCTTGCCGACCGAGGTCGCTTCGAAGCCGGCAGCATTGGCTTGATGACCCACTGCAACGGCGGTGCGTCCCGACGCGTTCGCCTGCCAGCCGAAGGCCTGGCTGCCGACGCCCGAGGCGACCGATTCCCCACCGATCGCGGTCGCATGGAAACCGCTTGCATTGGCCTGATCGCCCAGCGCCACGGCATCTTCAGCCGTCGCCTGCGCCAGATTGCCGACAGCCACCGCGGTTCCGGTCGAAGCCGCGCCCGAGGGCGTCGTGCCGTCCGCCGTCACCGCGC
>NZ_LSIS01000530.1:0-11330 GCF_001556365.1 Blastomonas sp. CCH1-A6
GCACATGACCGGTCAGCGCCCCGCCAATATGGTATCGGTGAGTTTCTGGGCCCCGCCCGCATCGCGCAGCAGCGCATCGATGGCCGGACGCGCCGCACCATCGCCGTTGCGCTGGGCCGAGACGATCAGGATCATCGCCGGCTGGCTCTGGCGCAGCAACCGCGCCTTGAGCGATTCCAGCCGGATGCTGAGATTGCTGCCGGTAACGATATCGCCGACGCGATAGAAGGTCGCGACGTCACGCACCACCCTTCCCGGTCCGGTGATGATATCGGCCTTGCCGTCAGCGACCGCTGGCCCCTGCTCCACCCACGACCAGCGGCCGTCGGGATCGAGCGCGCCCTGGCCGTAACCGGTAATCTCGCGCCCTTCGGACTGGCCGTCGAACAGCGCGGCATAGACATCGACGCGCTGGCCCTCGCGAACATAGCTGGCGATCCAGCGCCGGTCGCTGCCGCTGGCGCGCGGCATCCAGGCAGTGTCGGGGGCAAAGCCCACCCGCTGCCAGCCTGCAATTTCGGGCAGGCTGTTGCGCGCGGGCAGCGCTGCGGGTTCGGGCAGACCCATCAGCGCCCAGCCCAGCGGAGCCGCAAGCAGCAGCGCTGCACCCGCGATCACCAGCCCATCCTGGGGTGGCAGCTTGCGCGAGGCTTGCGCAAGACGGTCTGCGGTCGCCGGATCGAGGAACGGATCGGTGACCTGGCGGTCGAAGAAGCGCCAGCCGATCGCCATCACCAGGATCAGTACGATCGCGAAAAATATCCAGCCGTAGAAGACATGGTCGAAGCCTGCCGCGAAATCGAGCCCGTACAGGTCGGCGATATAGATCGTCCCGAAGGCTCGGACGCCGTTGGCGAGGATCGGGATGACGATCGACAAGGCGACAATGCCGATCCGGCGGGGCCAGCTGTTGAAGCAGACATTGGCGACCAGCACGCCATAGGCGACCATCGCGATGAGGAACTTGACCCCCGAACAGGCTTCCGCGACGCGAAACAGCGCGGTCGGGGTGGAGATGAACACGCCCTCGATATGCGCGGGGATGCCCGACCAGCCGAGCAGCAGCATCGAGATATCCGCCGTGATCGTCTGCAGCGGCGGGACCAGCTCCTCGCCCACGGGCACAAGGAAGAAGGCATAGCCGAGCGGGAACAGCAGCGCGCGGCCGACATGCGGGCCGAGCAGCGCCAGGGTGCTGCCCTGGAGCAGCATGACGAGCGCCAGGTGCCGCGCCAGCGCGACACCGGCCGCCTCGCCCAGCACCCAGCCACCGCTCGCTGCCGCCATGACCAGCAATCCGGGCCACCAGAGCGAGGGCGTGATCCGCTTGAGCTCCTGCGTGCGCTGCATGACGAGCCAGCCGAGGATGAACGGGATCAGCAGGATATGGTTGAACGTGGAACTGTCCCACCAGATTGCCACCATATCCAGCGCATCGCGTGCGAACGCCGCAAGGATCGCCACCCAGGCGATGCCGAGCCGGATCAGCGCCGAGCGCCAGGCAGGGCTGAGCGGCTTGGGTTCGGCGGTTTCGGGAATCTCTGCAGCGAGGCTCGCCATCAGGCTGCGCTCGGTACCAGGGCGGGTGGCTGGTCGAGCCAGGCGAGCAGCGGAGCGAGCTGCGCATCCCATTGATAATGCTTCAGCATATGCGCGCGCGCCGCTGCCCCGATAGCGGCAGCACGGTCTTGATCGGCCGCCAGCGCGCAAACGGCATCGACCGTGGCCGCATCGTCGCGCGCGACCATGAAATGCGCGCCCGATTGCGCGACAATGCCTTCGGCTGCCGCGCCCGATGCGATGACCGGGCGCGCCATCGCCATGGCTTCGAGCACCTTGTTCTGGATGCCGCGTGCTATGCGCAAGGGCGCGACCACCATGTCGGCCGAACCGATCCACGGGCGGATGTCGTCGACCGCGCCCACCACATGCACCCCGGCACGCCCTTCGAGCGCGCGCACCGCAGGAGCGGGATTGCGGCCGACGATATGAAACCGCGCATCGGGCAGCTGCTTCTGGACGGCGGGCAGCACGGCCTCGGCAAAATGGACCACCGCATCGACATTAGGCGCATAATCCATCTGGCCGGTGAACACGAGATGCGGCCCCGCCTCGCCCGCATAAGGCGCAGGGCCGACACCGACGGGATCGTAGAAGGCCGTATCGATGCCATTGACCACCGGGTCCACGCACACCTGCGGATCGCCAAGGCCCAGCCGGAACTCGGCCACCTCGGTGGGGCTGCAGAACAGGCTGAGCTGCGCTCGGCGCGCCATCTGCCGTTCGAATGCGCCGAGCAGCCGCGCCTCGCGCGCGTGGACAAGCTTCATCGGACCGGCGGTCGCCTTGGCATAGGCGGCGAACTTGGCCGAATCCATGTCGACGAAATCGATGACCACGCGTCCGGCAAAGCTGGGCGGGATGAACTGCGCCATCTGACCCGAGAAAACGAAGATCGCGTCGATCGGACGGGTCGCCAGCAGCCGGGCGACATAATGCCGAATATCCTGGCTATCGAAGGCGGTCAGAGACACCGGCTTGCCGCTGGGCAAAGCGTTGAGCCCGGCGCGCAGGTTCGAGATCGTGCGCCGTACCAGCAGGTGGCTGGCCGCGATCGCTGACAGGTCGGCCTCAGCGGCCATGTCCGCGTCCGTCTCGCCAAAGGTGGCGACATGCACCGGTCCGCGCGCTGCCAGCGCCTTGAGGATCGCGTGCGAGCGGATCTTGTCACCGCGGTCGGGCGGAAACGGGATTCGATGCGCCAAGAAGAGCAGCTCGCCCATCAGCCGAGCCCGTTGGAGATCCAGGGACCAAGCCGGTTGGCGATGCCGAGCGGCAGCCGCTGCCACAGCGCGATCTGCAGCCGATATTTGGGGCTCAGCGGATTGACGTCGCGCGGCGGCAGCCCATCGGCATTGCGCACCGCATAGCTGAGCGGCGCAGGCGCGAAGCCCCAGTTCTTCTTGAACGCAAACGCGCCGCTATCGACCTTCGACCGACCGAAATCGAACCGGGCGCAGCCCCGCGCGCGCGCATGGTTCATCAGCGCATAATACATGACATCGTTGGCGCGCAGCCCTCGCGCCGCCCAGACCCCGCCGCCCCAATAGGGCATCACGGTGCCGCGATGATAAAGGCTGAGCACGCTCGCCACGGGGACGTCGTCCTTGAGAACCGTCAGGATATCGGCATCGTCGCCGAAGCCATCGAGCACCGCATCGAACAGCGCGCGCGGAAAGACCGGCGTGCCGAGATTGCGCACGCTCTCGGCATAGACGGCATAATGCTGTTGCCGGTCGAGCGCGGACGTGCCGGTGCGCACGGTCATGCCATTCGCCAGCCCCTTGCGCACCTCGGCGCGTTGCTTGCGCGGAATCCATTCGAGCTGCTTCTGGTCGGCATCGGGACCGTCGGCAACCAGATCGGCGATGAACCCAGCATGCGCGTCCGACTTGATCGTCCAGCGCGGGTCGTGCGGCAGCAAGCCGCCGCGCAGTTCGAGCGTCGGTGCGCTATGGCGCTCGCTTTGCAGCCAGGCCGCGTCGGCCAGCACGGCGGCCGTCGCCGCGTCATCGGCGAGGATGCCGCCATCGACCGCAAAGCCCGCCGAGACGATCGCGCGCCCGAACAGCGGCGAATGCACGACATGCAGCGGCAGATAGCCCGTGATCGAACCCGCAGCATCTTCCGCCACCAGCGCCAGCAATTGATGCCCGGTGGCCTTTGCGACAGCCTCGCCCCAGACCAGCCGGTGAAACGCGGTGGCGGAGGGGTGCGCTTCGATCCAGGCCGCGAGCCGCGCGCGTTCCTGCGCATCGCCCAGCGGAACGGTGCGGACCGCAGGTGCGGCCATCACGGGTGGCGCGAAGTGCAACATCACAGCTTGCCCGCCGCGAGCGGAAGCGCGATCTCGTCGATCCGGCACCAGCTGAAGTCGCGCGTCAACCGCTCGAGCTTGTCGGCCATCGCGTCGAGCCCGGTATAGTGCCGCAGCCGCGAGCGCAGCGGCGCACCTTCGACGCGCGGCTGATCGGGATCGACCTCCCAGGGATGGAAATAGAAGATCGCGGGCCGGCCATCGGTCGTATTCACGCGGTTCAGCGCCCAGCGCGACAGCGCATAGGGCAGGATGCGAAAGAACCCGCCGCCGCCCGCGCCAAAGCGGCGCTCGCCGAGCTGCACCGTGGTCACCGGCAGTTCGATCAGGTCCGATCCCTCGGCCGGATGAAAGGCAAAGCGCGGCGCCGCGCGCCAGCCATAATGGTCGTGCGCGATCGGGGCGACGCTCGACGAATAGGCATAGCCGCGCTCGGCGAGGATCGGGTGCGCCCAAGGCGTGCGCTGGTCGATCGAGAAGCTCGGCGCGCGATAGCCCTTGATCGCCACGCCGCCCGCATCCTCGAGCGCCTTGCGCGCCTTGTCGATATCCTCGGCGAACTGGTCGGGCGTCATCGTGAAGACGCGCGTGTGGTCCCAGCCATGGCTGGCGATCTCGTGCCCCTCGGCGATGATGCGGCGGATCAGCGCCGGGTGCCGATGCGCGACCCAGCCCAATGTGAAGAAGGTCGCCTTGACCCCGCAGCGCGCGAACAGGTCGAGCACCGCGCCGGTGTTCAGCTCGACGCGGCTGGCAATGCCATCCCAGTCGGCCGGATCGATCGTGTTCTCGAACGCGCCGACCTGAAAATACTCTTCGACATCAACCGAGAGGCCGTTGACGATGCGCCTGTCGGCAGTGCAATGCTGGCCCAGCGATGCTTCGCGCACGGTCATTCACTCCCGGCCCCATGGGGCAAAATCATTCCGGTCAGGCTGCCCGGCCCTTGGGCCACATGCCAGCAGAATCGTCTTCGACCCAGCCGACCAGAAGCGCAAGCACACGGTGCAGCGTCTGTTGCTGTTCGGCCTGCAGCCTTTCCAGCGCCTCGATCCGCCGGACCAGCGGCTCGACATCGGTGACGGGCGCGGGGCGCGATTCCAGCGCATCGACCCGATCAAGCGCGGCCTGCAACTCCTGCACCAGCAGCGCGCGCGCATCCTGCTGTTCGGTGGCAAAGGCGCGCACCTCGCGGACGAAATGGTTGAAATCGCTGCGGCTGACCTCTGGAACGGCGGCCGGAGCTGCTGGCGCTCCCGCTTCCGGAGCAGGAGCGACAGGAGCAGCATATTCGGCATGGCGCGCAGCGCTCGCCAGCATGGCCTCGTTCTGCCAGTCCTCGTCATTCATCTGGTCCATGGCCAGATCGGCCAGCACGGCATCGATCAGCGACGCGTCGATGGTTTCGCGAGCATCCACCGCCGCCATCAGCAGCACGCGGTTGATCAGCATGTTGACCTTGCGCGGTATGCCGCCGGTTTCGGCAAACAGGCGCGCCCAGACATCGTCGGCAAAGGCCGGGCGTCCGGTCCAGCCGACCAGCTTCATCCGGTGCTCGACATAGGGCTGCACTTCCGCCAGTTCCATCGCGCCAAGATGGTGCGTCGCGATGATCCGCTGGCGCAGCTGTTCGAGGCCCGGCGCACCATGCACCATCGCACGGAATTCGGGCTGGCCGAGCAGGAAGATCTGTAGCAGCGGATGGCTGCCGAGCTGGAAGTTCGACAGCATGCGCAGCTCTTCGAGCGCGGGCATCGGCAGGTTCTGCGATTCATCGACCACCAGCAGGCAGCGACGACCGGCGCGTGCTTCTGTGTGGAGGAAATGCTCGATCGCGGCCAGCGTGCCCGTCTTGTCGAGCCCCGCCGTGGCTACGCCGAAGCTGCTCGCGACCATGTGCAGCAGGTCATCGCCCTTGAGCTGGGTGGTGACGATCTGCGCTGCGGTCAGCCGCGCCTTGTCCACGGTCTGCATCAGATGCGCGACCAGCGTCGACTTGCCCGCACCGATCTCGCCGGTGATGATGATGAAGCCTTCGCCCTGTGCCAGGCCATAGCCGAGATACGACATCGCCTTGCGGTGGGTCGCGCTCTCGAAATAGAAACGCGGATCGGGGGTTAGCTGAAAGGGCCGTCCGGTCAGGCCATAATGGGTCTCAAACATGGGCTTTCCCCCTGATCATCACGTCAATGTTACTGGAACGAATAGCGCAGCGCCAGAAGCGCGGAGGCTACCAGATTGCTTTCGAAGCCCTTGGGATCGAAATAGTCGAGCCCCAGCGCCAGCGTCCCGTTGAAGCGGTTGGTGAAGTTGCGGCCATAGGCAAGATTGGTGCCGAGACCCAGAACATCGCTGGCGCCGCCGTTGAGCAGTTGTCCAGGGCCATTTTCCAGATAGTTGGCATAGATGGTGCCGGTGATACTGGAGCGCGCGTCGATCTGCTTGGCACCGACATAGCTGGCGAACCAGATTTCGTCGATCGTCTGGTCAAAACCCGCCAGAGCGCCGTTGTCGGCCGCAAAGAACTTGCGGCGGCTATAGCCTGCGCCAAAGCCGTGCTGCCAGTCGCCGCTGGTCAGGCTGATCTGCCCGGTGACCCCGCGCGTGCGGAAGGCCGACGAAGCGACCGACTGCAGCGCGTCGTTGAGGCAGTTGCCGCCACCGCCCACGCCAAAGAAGCACGCGTTGAGGTCGCCGCTGAGCGGATTGCGCGTCGCATCGAACTGCGTGGGAAGGCCCGCCAGATTGTCGTTCAGTCGCGATCCGAAGCCGGCGACCAGATCGTACACCGTCACGTTCGCCGCCACGCGCTGGTTGGGCGTGTAGCTGAAGGTGCCGTAATAGGTCAGGCTGTCATAGCGCTTGCCCACCCGCGCCTCGAGCGAGGTGCGGCGGCTGGGCCTCCACAGCACGCCGACATCCCAGATCAGGCCATCCTGGTCGTAGGACAGCAGGCGCGGCGAGTTGCGGTTGGTGACAAGCCGTCCGTCATTGCCGACGACCGGCGCGCCGGTGGCATCGCGCACCGCGTCGCGCTCGGAAATCTCGATATCCTCATAGCCCACGCCGCCGACCAGCGCGAGCGTCGCACTGACCGGAACGGTGACATCCGCGCGGACGATCTTGTCGTCGAAGCGCTGGTCGAGCTGGCTTGCATCCTCGCGATACCAGCCGCCGCTGACCGACCAGCCGATGGGCAGGAAGCCGCCCGGCTGCTGGCCGATGGCAAGGCTCGCGGCATGGTTGACGCTGTCGTCGAACAGGTCGAGCGGCAGCGCGCCTGCGGGCAAGGCGACCGCGTCGGCCTCTACCTTGGTATAGCCGATCCGGTAGAGCGCGTTGACATCGACCGTGCCGACCTGCGTCGCCAATGTCGGGCCGGCATAAACCGAATAGATCTGCGTGACATTGTCCGATCCGCCGATCAGGTTGCTGGGGGCTGCGCCACGATTGTCGACGCGCGAGCGTATGCCGAGCGCACCTACCTCGAGCGACAGCGTGTTGGGGATGATCTGTAGATTGCCGCGCGCGATACCGCTGATCGCGTCCTCGTCGCCGAAATCGTCATTCCACGAGAAGCGCCGCTCATAGCGAACGCTGACCTGCGCCTCGGCGCGCGAGGTCGCGACCGCCGCATCGACGCCGACTGCGGCCAGGCTGTAGGTCAAAAGGTCGCCGCCATTCTTGAGATCGGCGCTCAGCACCTGGCCGACTTCGAGATAGGGTACGACGACCGACCGGCAGCCATTGGCCAGCCCGCCGCTGCGACCGCCCTGCCCCTGGCTCTGCCCCTGGCCGATACCGGGATCGACCCCGCCGCCCTGCTGCGCCAGAGCGGACTGGGGCATGGCCGCCGCCGCCGCCAGCGCGGCCAGCGAAAGGCCCGCCCTGCTACCCTTGAAATCCGACCATCTTGCCATGGTCATTCTCCATATCCGTAATAGGATCCGAAGCTGCGACCCGAGGGGGAGAATTTCACCCCGTTGAGCAGCAGCTGAATCTGGTTGCATCCGGCAATCAGGCTGAGCGCATCGCGCAGCGCGCGTTCGCTGGTGACATCGGCGCGCACCACCATCAGCGCATGGCCGACATGCTGCGCGATCGTCGCAGCAGGCGATGCCGCGAGCAGCGGCGGCGAATCGAAGATCACGATCCGGCCCGGACGTCCGGCGGTCAGACTGGCCAGCACCTCCTGGGTGCGTGCCGAAGCGAGATATTCGCTGTCGGTATTGGTCTGACGCCCGGCGGGGAGCACCGAAAGCCCCGGAATGTCGGTCGGGATGATCAGGTCCTGCACGTCCACCGCCGGATCGGCCAGCGCGTCCATCAGCCCGCTCTGCCCGGCAATGCCCAGCGAGGAAAGAATGCTGGGCTTGGCGAAATCGGCATCGACCAGCACGACGTCATGGTCCTTTTCGGTCGCGATCGAGAGCGCGAGGTTGATCGCGCTATAGGTCTTGCCGTCGCCCGGATTGGCTGAGCAGATCAGGATGCGCTGCGCCGCAACGCCGAGGCCTGCATTGATCTCGGCCTGCACGCTGGCGAGCAGGCGGCGCTTCACGATGCGGAACTCTTCGGAGATGCTGGTCACCGGACCATCGGGCACGATGAACGCGGATTCGCGCAGCAGGTCGCGATCGACCTCGGCCACGGGCAGCACCGGTGCGCGCGGCGCGACGGGCGCGGCGGCGACCGGGGGAATGACGGGAGCGGCCACAACCGGCGCAGGCGCAACCGGCGGTACCATCGGAGCTGGAGCCGGCGTGGTTACCGCCGCGGGCGTCGCGACCGGCGCTTCGGGCAGCTTCGGTGCTTCCGGGCTCAGCGCCTTGCGGAAATCGTACATCTGCGAAGCGCGCTCGATCAACGAACGCGGGCCTTCGTCCTTGTCGGGCGACTTGATGGGATCGTGCATGGTCATGTCTCTTTCGCCCCTCAAACCACCGAACCGCGCTGGATGAACTCGATGATCAGCAGCACCAGGAAGACACCGACCAGCGCCCCGCCCGAGCCGATATAGATGCGCAGCTTGCGCTTGCGCTCGTCGCGCTGCGCCTGGGTGAGCATCTGCGAGATCGATCCGATCACTGGCAGGCCCGAGGACGCCTCCAGCTTGGCCGAGGTGGGATAGCTGGCGCTCAGCTGGCCGAGCGCGAACGCTCCGCCGATGCCACCGGCAATGCCTGCAAACAGCACCGCAGCGAGCAGCAGCGGCCGCTTGGGCGCAATCGGCGTGCGCGGGCTCGACGGCGGCGTGATCAGGTCGAAACGGACCGCGTCGGTCTGGGTCTCCACCTGGCCGCGCAGCCGCACCTGCTCGCGATCGGCGAGCAGCTTGTCATATTGCGCCTTCAGAACCTCATAGTCGCGTGCGATGCGCGCCTGCTCGGCGGCTACACCCGGCTCCTGGATCTGCTTGGCCACCATCGCGTTCATCTCGCCCTGCAGCGAAGCCTTGCGCTGCTGCAGCGCGGAGACCGCCGCCTGGCGCTCGGCCTTCATGCTGACCAGCGAGCTGTAAGCCGGATTGGGCACGCCATAGGCCGTGCTCGCCCCCGCGCCTGCGGCCTTGAGCGCGGCGATCTGGTTCTTGATCGCCTGGACATCGGGATGCTGATCGGTCAGCCCGCGCGCCTTCATTCCGGCCAGTTCACCCTGGGCCTGCGCGAGCGGATTGACGGCCCCGGTCGTGCCACCGGCGATCGTCTGCGGCGTCCCGGCAATCTGGCCGTTGATCGCAGCCAGCGCGCTCTGCGCGGCGATCAGCTGCGAATCGATCTGGTTGATCTCGACCCGGCCCTGTTCGAGCCGCTGGCTCACCGAGCCGATGCCGGGCAGCATGCCGAGATTCTCGGTCTCGAATTTCACCCGCTTCTGCTCGGCAATCTCGAGTTCCTTCTGCCGCTTGGCGATCTGCTCGTTCAGAAAGCGCAGCGTGTCGCTTGTCTCACCTCGGCCACCGGCCAGGTTTTCCTCCACGAAAAGGTCGATCAGCTTCTGCACCACGGCGCGCGACAGGTTCGCCGCCTCGCCGTCCGATCGCCCCGAGGCGGTCATCGTGGCAGAAATCTCGAACAGGTTGCTCTGTTCGGACTTGATCTTGATCGCGCTGCGCAGCCCGTTCACCGCGCCCTCGATCTCGCGCGGAGTCACAAGCCCCTTGCCCAGATCGGTGCCGCGCACGACCTTTTCCAGGTTCGCAGCCGAGGTCAGCGTCTGCTGCACCGTGTCGATCTGCTTCTGCTGCTCGGCCGGATTGACGCCGGTATTCTCGGGCAGGATCGACTTGGTCTGGACGAACAGCTTGGCCTGCGATTCATAGGTATTGGGGATCATCGCGACCGCCAGCCAGCCGACGAGACAGATCACCCAGGCGATCGCCATGGCAATCCAGCGGCGTTGCCACACGCTGTGTACCGCGATCCGGAATTCTTCGTACAGGCCATTCATCGGTCAGGCTTTTCTTTCGCTGTTGCGCTGCGGGCGGTCAGGCTTGGGCCTTAGAACATGCTTTCGGGGATGATAATGACATCGCCGGGCTGCAGCAGCACGTTCGCGCGGCTGTCGCCCTTCTTGATGAGGTCACCCAATTTGATCGGATATTCCTGCTGGCGGCCCGACACCTTGTCGAAGCGCACCAGCTTGGCGCGGTTGCCCGCGGCGAATTCGGACAGGCCACCGACCGCGATCATCGCGTCGAGCAGCGTCATGTTGGCGCGATAGGGGATCGAGGCGGGCTTTTCGGTCGCGCCGACGATGCGCACCTGTTGCGAGAAGGTGCCGGCAAAGCTGTTGACGATCACCGAGACGATCGGCTCCTGGATATACTGTGACAGCTGCAGCTTGATGTCCTCGGCCAGCATGGTCGGGGTCTTGCCGACGGCGGGCATGTCGGTGATCAGCGGCGTGGTGATCCGGCCATCGGGCCGCACCTGCACCTTCGCGCCGAGCTCCGGATTGCGCCAGACGAACACGGTCAGCTCGTCGAGCGGGCCGATGATATATTCCTCGCCCGGCCCGTCGGAGAGCGAGACGAACGATGCCGGAGGAAGCTGCGGCCCGCTCGACGTCGTGGCACAGGCCGCGAGCAGAGCCGTGGTCGCCAGGGCCGCGATGGCCATTTTCAACAGACGGAGCAGTTCCATTTCAACACCTTTTTCGTCGCCCCGCGAATCCCCTGGGCACAGCGGTTTGCCGGGCCGGGTTCACGCAGATTGGCAGCAGCTATGACGAAAAAGGGTGAACATAGCGTTAGTGTTTGATGGCGAAGATGATTTTACGATGTTGGGGCGGGTGGGGCGCGGGCTTGGGCTGTCACCCCTCCCGGGCGCGCCGTCGCTCAACCCAGTCCCCTGCGAGAGCAGGGGGCCATCTCCAGCCGGTCAGGCCGGGTACCCCCTAACCACCTCCGCTCAGCCTGAGCCTGTCGAAGGCCCCGCTATACGCGTTCCGT
>NZ_LSIS01000531.1:0-289 GCF_001556365.1 Blastomonas sp. CCH1-A6
GAAGGCTTGCGGATCGGGGCGCGGCGCTTGCGGTGCGGCCGCCTCGGGCGGGGAAGTGTCGGCGGGATCGGTCACGGCCGCCCCCTGCGGCGCGGTTCCGCGCCGTCCCGCACGATACGGACGCGCTGCTCGCTGCGCCGGTCGCCCAGGCGCAGCTCGGCGGCGGCGAACAAGCGATCGACCACCATATAGCGGCCCTGCACGCGGTAATTGACCAGTTCGGCGTCGCCGGCTGCGCCGGTCACGAACAGCGGCGGCATCTCGCCCTGCGAGATCCCGGCCGGAAACT
>NZ_LSIS01000532.1:0-43213 GCF_001556365.1 Blastomonas sp. CCH1-A6
CGCGCAGGACGCTGCCGCCGATGACGATCAGGGCGGCATCGCCGAAATCGTCGTGACCGCGCAGAAGGTCGCCGAGAACGTGCAGGATGTTCCGATCGCGATCACCGCGATCACCTCCGAGCGGCTCGAGACCACCGGCGTCACCAGCCTCGAAGGCCTGACCCAGCTCGTCCCGTCGGTCTCGTTCCGCAAGGGCACGACCAGCGCCAACAGCGCCATCGTGATGCGCGGCGTCGGCACCATCACCTTCTCGATCGCAGCCGAACCCAGTGTCTCGACCGTGGTCGACGGCGTCGTGCTCAGCCGCTCGGGCCAGGCGTTCATGGACCTGGTCGATGCCGAGCGTCTCGAAGTGCTGCGTGGGCCCCAGGGCACGCTGTTCGGCAAGAACGCATCCGCCGGTCTGGTCAACATCGTCTCAAAGGGCGGCACCGATACGCTGCAAGCCGAAGCGCGGCTCGAAGCGTTCGACGATGACGAATATCGCCTGCGCGGCGCAATCTCCGGACCGCTCGCCGAAAACCTGACCGGCCGCATCACCGCCTTCTACGGCAGCTATGACGGCAACATCACCAATATCAACGGCGGGCGGCGCAACCGCATCAATGGTTACGAGCATTACGGCGCGCGCGGCATTCTCGATTACAACAACGGCGGCACGCGCTTCCGCTTTATCGCCGATTATTTCGAAGCCGATGACGATTGCTGCGCCGATGTCACCGGCGTCAGCCGCGGCGCTGTGCTCGATGCCGAACTGGGGCTGCCCGGCGGCGTGGCGCGCGGCGTCAACCAGCGCTTCGTCAACCACAACCTGGTCACGCGCACGCTCGACAAGCAGTGGAGCCTGACCGCGAGCGCCGATTTCGACGTGCTGACCGACCATGTGCTGAGCGCGATCGTCGGCTATCGCAACTGGGAAAATACCGAAATCCGCGAAGGCGACTTCCTGCCGCGCGCGATCGTCGGTACCGGCGAACTGCACGACAATGGTCAGGTGCGTACCGAGCAGCTGTCGCTCGAGGTGCGGCTCGCGTCGGACCAGAGCAAGCCCTTCTTCTACCAGGTCGGTGGCTTTATCTGGGGCTCCGACAACGAGCAGGACTTCACCCGCCGTAACATCACCTGCGGCACCTCGACCCTGCCGATCGATCCGATCACCGGCGGCCGTCCGTGCAACGTGAACGATCGCACCAACACGCTGTTCCCGACCGCGACCTCGTTCAGCGCGGTGGAATCGCGCAACTATGCGATCTTCGGCCAGGCAACCTATCGCCTGAGCGACATGTTCGCGCTGACCGGCGGCCTGCGCTACACCTGGGATGACCTGAGCTTCATCCACACCCGCGCGCCGGGCGTGAATGCCACGACCGGCCTTCCGGCGACCGGACCCGGCGTCTCGGGCGCGCCTGCGGGGGGCACGATCGCCTCGGGCGGCAACGGCACCAACACCTCGCGCGGCGACAGCTCGAACGGCAACCTTTCGGGCCGCGCGGTGCTGCAGTTCACGCCCAGCGAGGACGTGATGCTCTATGGCAGCTATACCCGCGGCTACAAGGGCCCGGCGTTCAACGTGTTCTTCAACCACACCGCGCCGACCAACGCGATCCCGATCGACGAGGAAACCTCCGACGCGTTCGAAATCGGCCTGAAATCGCAGTTCCTCGACAACCGCGTGCAGTTCAACCTGTCCGCCTTCACGGTCACCTATGACGGCTTCCAGGCGAACAATTTCGTGCTGCTCAACGGCGCGGTTGTCTCGAACCTGACCAACGCCGGTTCGGTGAAGAGCGAAGGCTTCGAAGTCGATCTGCTCGCGGTGCCAGTCGACGGCTGGACGCTGCGCGCGAGCGGCGCCTATGCCGATGCTACGGTCAAGCGGTTCAACCCGAATCCCGCGACCAACGCTCCGGACGCCCGCAACGGCACCCAGCTGCCGCTGGCGCCCAAGTTCACCTGGACCATCGGCACCAGCTACGAACGCGATCTGGGCGGCTTCAAGATGTATCTGGATACCGATTTCCGCCATGTCAGCCGCCAGTTCTCCGATCTCGGCGAACAGGGCCCGATCGCGGCCTATGGCATCTGGAACGGCAGCATCGGCTTCTCCGATCCGGACGACAATTATCGCGTGAGCTTCCTGGCGCGCAACATCACCGACAAAGCCTATGCGCTGCTCAACGTGAGCGCCGGCCAGCGCCTGCAAATCCCGCGCGACGCGGACCGCTATTTCGGCATCAGCCTGCGAGCCCGCCTGCGCTGAGGCAGGCTTGGGCGAATAAAATGGGGCCTCGGACGCAAGTCCGCGGCCTTTTTTGTCACCTACGTTTCTCTCCGATAACAGCAGGGAGACAGCCTGCGGATCACGGGGTGGGAGGTATAAGCGTGTATCCGCACATTTATCGCGCGTTGGGGCACTGGCTCGAAACAATCGTCTCACACTGAGAAAAATTGGCTGCGTTGTTTCTGTTCAAAGGCCGTGGCACATTCGTCCACATGATTCGATTGCCTTTCCTGATGTCGACCTTGATATTTTTGGGATTATCGAGCTGCGGCGATACTGCTGAGCGAGAGAAGGCGCTGATTGCGCAAGACATCGAGGCGCAGGTGTCAACCAAGCATCCCGAATTTAAGTTAAATCGGTATATCAGACTATATTATCGAGAAGATGAAGATAGTGTAGATGGAGTCTACTTCTCTGCGTTCTTTGACGATTTGCCAGAACATTGGCGTGTCGGAAGATCTTACTGGCCAAAGGACGATGAAGGTATCGTTGTCGAGGATGGTGGATGTTCGGTCGTCAACATTAAATATAAGATCTCTACCAAGACTGTTGTATCGGTTTATTGCAACGGTGACGCCTAACCAAGCGGCGCCCGACTATGGTCCCTATCTTGAAACTCGCAGTCTGATGAGATGGCGTGGGCCGCTGACCTTGTTCAAAGTCCTCAGATTAGCGGAACGTTGGTTTAATCGGCTCGGTGAATGCAGGAGGGAGTTCAGTGTAAGCGACCTTCCTCTGTCCGTTGCGCTTCGCTCGCGTGTCACTCTGAGGAGTAAGGCGCAGGCCCAGCCGCTTGCTGGCGAGCCGGAGAGAGGGGGCGGGCGCTGACGAAGCAAGGAACGGGAGCGTTGCATCTTTTCCTCGCCGCCTTTTTCGATGTTTTCCGAGCGAAGGCTAGATGCTAGCCCTGCTTCAATGAAGACCCTTGTTCACCGCCATCTGATGACGCTCCAGCTTGAAGTGGATTTCGGCCGCACCCGGCGCATCGGTGCCCTTGCTTCCGGCTATCGGGGCATCGCGCAGGTGATCGGCGGGTCGTTCACCGGCGAGCGGCTCAGCGGCACGGTCGAATCGGGCGCAGACTGGTATGTCATCCAGCCCGACGGCACGCTGCTCATCGACGTCCGGCTGAACCTGACCAGCGAGGATGGCGTTCCGATCTATCTGACTTATCAGGGATCGATGCGGGGCAGGGGCGATGCCATGGCACGCTTTGCCAAGGGGGCGCTGCTCGACCCGGCCGAGTACAGCATCGTCGTCAACGCGCGGCTGGAAAGCGGCGATGCACGCTATGCCTGGCTCAACGCGCTGAACCTGGTCGGCACCGGGACGCAGACGCTGTCCGGGCCGATCTACGAGATTTTCGAGATCGGCCAGCCTCTGGGTTGAGCGTCAGCCTGCGGTCACACCGGCATCCGTGTCCTCCGCGAGCCTGAGCCGCGGGATCATCAGGTGGATGAACGCGAGCGCGACCAGATAGGCGCTGCCGCAGATCGCGAAGAGCGGCACATAGCCCATGCCGCTGCCGAGCGAATAGCCGGCAAATTCGATGATCGCGGTGCCCGAGAGATTGCCCGCGACCGCGCCCAGCGCGATCACGCTCGCGACGCGGGTGGCGGGGATGATGTCGGCGGTCATGCCGAAGACATTGGTCGAAAAGCCCTGATGCGCGAACAGGCCGAGGCCGATCAGCACCGCCGCGATCCAGGGGTTTCCGGTCTGCAGCGAGAGCGGCATCGCCAGCACGACAAGGGCATAGAACAGCATCGACGTCTTGCGCGCGCCGTTCACGCTCATGCCCCGGCTGAGCAGGATCGGATAGAGCCCGCCAGAGGTGATCGCGCCCAGGGCGGCGAGGGTGAAGATGATCGCGATCGGCCAGCCGAGCTCGCCCTGCGAAAGGCCGAACTGGCGGTTGAAGAAATCGGGCATCCAGAACAGCACGAACCACCAGACCGCATCGATGCAGAATTTCGCGCCGATCACGGTCCAGGTCTTGCGGTCGGCCAGCAGCGTGCCCCAGGGCACACGCGCGCGCTCGGGAATGTCGCCCAGCGGCTTCAGATTGCGGGTGCCCCACCACCATCCGGCGAGCCAGACGAAGCCGAGCGCACCCGTCACCCAGAAAGCCGCCTGCCAGCCGAAGGCGAGAGCGAAGGGCGGAATCAGCAGCGGGGTGAGGATGGCGCCGATATTGGGCGCGGTATTGATCAGGCCGATGGCGATGCTGCGCTGCTTCACCGGCAGATAGGTCGCCGCCGCCTTGAGCCCCGCAGGCGTGCTGACCGATTCGCCCGCAGCCAGAATGACGCGCGCGGCGACGAACTGCTGCACCGTCTGCGCCAGCGCATGCGCCATGCCGGCGGCGCTCCACACGGTCACCGCGATGGCATAGGCGACGCGCACGCCCAGCCGGTCGACGAACCAGCCGACGAACAGCAAAGTGCCGGCGGCCGCGATCTGGAAGGAGGAGCCGAGATGCGCATAATCGGCGTCGGACCAGCCGAATTCGGCCTCCAGCGTGGGTTTCAGCAGCGCCAGCACCTGGCGATCGACATAATTGAGCGCATTGCCCAGGAAGAGCAGGACGACGAGCGCGATCGCTGCGCCGCGTGCCATGCCCTGATGCCGTGCCTCTTCCATTGCCGATCCTCCCAAGCTCGCGCCTGTCTACGACGCTTCGTGCTTGCACGATAGCCGCTCGCGCGCGTAAGGAAAGCGCAATATGACACCGAAGGACATATATCGGGGACGAGGGGCAAGGCGATGAACGGCAAGCGGCAGGAAATCGACTGGGACTCGCTTCCCGCAGCGGGCGACCTGTTCGGCGAGATGTATCTGGCCGAAGCCGCGCCCAAGCCCGATGCCGCGAAACCGCGCGACACGATCTTTCAGGGCCTCGCGATCTGCGCGATTGCCGCCGGGGCGGCGGCCTGGCTGTCCGAACATTATAATTTCCCGATCATCCTGCTCGGCCTGCTGATCGGGCTGTCGCTCAGCTTCGTCGCGCGCGATCCGCGCAGTCACAAGGGGCTCGATTTCGCCTCGCGCACCTGCCTGCGCTTCGGCGTGGTGCTGCTCGGCCTGCAGGTGACGTTCGAGCAGATCGGTTCGCTGGGCGTGCAGCCTTTCGCTGCGCTCGCGGCGATCATGACCGTCACGTTCCTGGCAGGTATCCTCGGCGCGCGGCTGGTGGGCCAGTCCAACTATACCGGCATCCTGGCGGGCGGAGCGACCGCGATCTGCGGCGCGAGCGCGGCGATGGCGCTCTACGGCATTATCGGGCGCGAGCGATTGAACCAGTCGCAATTCGCGATCACCCTGGTCGTCGTCTCGCTCTTCAGCGCGCTGGCCATGTCGCTCTATCCAATCCTTGCCGAATATCTGCAGCTGACCGACCAGCAGGCCGGGTTCCTGATCGGCGCGTCGATCCATGACGTCGCGCAGGCGATCGGCGGCGGCTATGCGTTTTCCGAAAGCGCAGGAAGCTATGCCGCGATCGTCAAGCTTTCGCGCGTCGCGATGCTCGCCCCCGTCGTCATCATCACCGGCCTTGCCATCGGCAATGCCGATCAGGCCGAGGGCAGCCCCTTGTGGAAGCGGCTGGCGCTGCCCTGGTTCATCGTCGCGTTCTTCGGCGTGGTGCTGGTCAATTCGCTGGTGGCCATGCCCGATCCGGTGCGCGATTCGGCGCTCAGCCTGTCCAAGGGGCTGCTGCTGATCGCGGTGATCGCGACCGCGATGCGCAGCCGCATGGACCTGTTGATGGAAACCGGAATCCGCCCTGCCATCCCGGTGCTGATCGCGACATTGACCAGCCTGGCCGCCTCGTTCGCGGTCGTGATCCTGCTCTTCTAGCCAAATCGCTCGGCGAGCAGCCTGGCGATCGTCTCGGCATCGGCGGGCGCGACCGGCGCGCCATAGACCTTGACCATCTTGGTCACCTCGTCGTGCCAGAATTTCTCGCCCATGCCGCGCGGCTGGGTGGTGACATATTCAAGGCTGTGGCACGCGGTACAGTTGTTGACCACGATCTCGGCACCGGCGTCGGACAGCTCGGCGGGAATCGCCTCTTCGGGCAGCTGAAAGCTGACCGGCTCCATCCGCGCGGCGACGATTTCCGGCCCTGCGTCGCGATCTATCAGCGCCCAGGTTGCGCCGCCAGCGGCTACCGCAAGCAGGCCAATTCCAATGATCACTCCCTTGGCTTTCATCACACGGCCTCCACGTTGGTCGTCTCGACGACATTGCGCATATAGCCCGCAGGCTGCCAGCGCGCCTCCATCGGCTGGGTCTCGCCGCCCGCCGTCTCGGCGCGAACGCGCAGGGCATGCCGCCCTGACGCAAGCTTCAGCCCCAGCTTCCATTCGCGGAACGAATAGCGGCCCAGATCCTCACCCAGTTTTGCCTCCTGCCAGTTCCTGCCGTTATCGGGCGAAACGAGCACGCGCTTGATCGGATCGCCGCCGCTGAAGGCGATACCGCGCAGCTCGGTCGTCTGGCCTGCACTGACCTTCGCGCCATCCTGATGGCTGGTCAGGAACGAACGGACGCTGAACCGGGAGATCGGTACGGTCTTGTCGGGCTTGGTGCCCGGCTCGACGCAGCGGCAGTCATTGTCGGGAATGCGATAGGCGGTTTTCATCCAGTAACCGTCGAACTCGGCGTCCAACACGTTGATTTCGCTGAGATGCTTGACCCAATAGGTGCCGAAATGTCCCGGCACGACCAACCGCAGCGGATAGCCGTTGAGGAAAGGCAGTTCCTCGCCGTTCATCGCGAACGCGACCATCACCTCGCCATCGAGCGCATGATCGATGTCGAGCGCCTTGACGAAATCCGCCACGCCATCGGCTGGCGAATTGTCGAGTCCGTTGAAGGTGACCTGGGCAGCGCCCGTACGCACCCCGGCCTTGGCGAGCAGATGCTTCAGCGCCACGCCCTGCCAGCGCGCATTGCCCATCGCGCCATTGCCCAGCTGGCCGCCCGCGACACGCGGCGTCACGAAGCCGCGGCTATTGCCCGAACACTGGTTGACCGCAACGGTCTCGCTCACCGGAAAATCGCGACGCAGCGAATCGAGCGTCAGTTGCAGCGGCGTTTCGACATGCCCGCCGATGGCGAGGCGGAAGCTGCGTGGATCGATTTCGGTGGGAAGGCCGGACAGGTGATAGCGCACGAAAAACGCGTCATTGGGCGTGAGCAGGCCTTGGTTGAAAACGGAAAACGGCGTTTCCAGCTGCGGCGGGCGGCTGGTCAAAAGGATCATCTCGCGCTTGCCGGGCAGCGTCACCAGCGGACGCTTGCCATTGGCGAAGGGCAGGGTGAGCGTTCCACCCGAAGACTTGCCCACCGCGCCCAGCAGGGCCGCGCCTGCACCTGCCACGAAAAACCTCCGGTCGATGCCGCTCATCTCCGCTCCCCGATCCATGGCGCCAGCGCCTATCGCCGCGCCATCGTGTCTCTATGTCCACCGTTAGTCAGAAACCTGTGATCACGCAAGAAAGGCAGCATATTGGGTCCGCCAGGCCGCCACTTCTGCTGCAAGCTCGGGTGGTGGCTCATCGCCCGACAGAACCAGCTTTGCCACATCGGCTTCGGGGTGCATCAGCATCTTGCGCTTGCCGTCGCTGAACCAGACCGCCACCGGCCGATCGCAAATGGCGTCGAGCACCCGTGCCGCCATGCCGCTGGCGATCGCATCGCTGCCGGGCAATGCCAGCACGGTGAGGGCAATGGCTTCGAATGGATGGCGCGCCTCGCGGTGAAAGCTGACCGAAACGAGCAGGCCCGAGCGATCGGGGCGTGCTTCATCGGGCAAGGCGGCGAGCCTGCGCCAGGCGCAGAACCAGGTCCGGCAGATCGTCGGTCGCACCGCATGAATGCTGCACCCGTTGGCGGTCAGCTGCGGGCAGGGCGTGCCGGCAGGCTTTGCCAGGTCGGGCGTGTCGACCTTGAGCGTCACGCAGCAGGCAGTGCAGCCACCGCATTCGCGGTTTGCCAGCACCGGGCCCAGCAACAGGGTCTCAAGATCCGTGGGGTCCGCCATATGCAAAGCTGTGACGGTCGGCGGGGATGATTGCAAGCGGCCCGGCGATCAGCGCCAGTGAATCCACTCGCCATAGGGATGGCAGGTCGCGAGGAACCGCTGCTCACCGCTTGGCCAGCACGTCAGCGACAGCCGCACCTCGCTGCGATCGGGCGTCCATTCGAGGCTGATCCACGCTAGCGGCTTACGCTCGGTCGCGAACTGGCCCGACTGCACGATGATCTCCGCGAGGCGTGCGCGCTGCGGCTCGGGAAGATATTGGCGGAACATCGAATGGAAGACGACACGGCAGGTGTCGGCCGATTGCGGTGCCGCCAGCTTCTGCGCGATCCAGTCGAGAGCCTCGGCTTCCTCGATTTGGGGCGGGTGCGCGCGGGCGATATCGAGCGCATGCTCGAGCCGCGCGATGCGGTGGTGTTGGTCCGCCCAGATGAACGCCAGCAGCCTTTCGCAGCTATCCGCATCGCGGGCGTTGAGCGGGTGCAGATCGGCCCCGCTGGCCGACAGGATGCTGACCGGCGCGGCGACCGGTTGCGGGCCGCGCCACTCGGGGGCGATTTGTAGCGCCGACGCAGGGTCGCCCGCCTTCACTCCGCCCAGATCAAAGCCATAACGGCCAAGATTGAGGTTGAGGCCGCAACTGGTCCCCAATTCGAGCAATTCGAACGGCAGGCCATAACGGTCTGCGGCCACCATCAGCGCTGCCATGAGGGCGGCGGAGCGGCCGACTTCGTTGGTCTGGGTCGGATCGCGCAGCCATTGCAGAATGAATGCGTCGGAATGCGCCAGCCCAATCGCCAGGGCGCGATCGAAATCGGCATGTTCGCCCCGGTACAATGCGCTGAGTTCGGGGACAGTGCCGCGTCGGGCCACAGCGTGGAGTGCGCCGTTCAGCCGCATGGCAAGCGCCGCTGCGGCGCGGTCGCCCGGCCAGGTCGCGATGACCGCTTCGGTCATCGGGGCATGGGAAAGCTGGCGTTCGGCGGCCTCGAGCACGCGGGCGACGAAGTCCGACCCTAGGCTCCGGCAGACGGCAGCCTGACGCGACAGCTCTGCATGTACGGGTGCCAGTGCCAAGGGCGCGATCGGTGTTATCGGAGATGCCTTGGCCCGCGGCGGGTGCGTCGTTCCGGCGATATTCTCTTTGGAAATGAGTGCAGACATGATTCTCGCCAACGAACAAGTCGGCAAACACTCCCGACCCCCGTCCGACTGGCTAGGTAATCAGCGTAAACAAGTGGTTAACAAAGTCGGGATGGCGCGTCACGACTTGACCTGTTCGGCATAATGCGAATCGTTGATTGGCTGGTCGAGGCCCGGCGAATCGGAGCGCGGTCAGCAGGGCAAGGGCATCGAGACCGATAAGGCGGCGCCAAATTGCCCATTCTTGCTAATTTTGCAATCATGATCGCAATAATTGCAAATATCGAAAAATCAACACGTTATATTTTATGCAAAGGTTCGCATACAAACATTGCGGGGCGAGCGATCGGAGTGTCAGTATCGAGCGAACCGTTGGATTTGAGCCACTTTCCCCCCATTTCTGGGCTATGTTTCAAGCTTAAAAAGAGGGGGGAGCTAAGTATTCGCTGAGCCCAGTGCGTTTAACTTTGCTTTAAGCATGCAAACCTAACCGCTGGCCCATCCAATAGTTTTGGGGGGCTCAAAGTGAAATCTCTTACTACTGCAATCTATAGCTGTGCATCGACTGTCGCGATCGTTGCTGCGTTTGCAGCGCCGGTGGCGGCGCAGGAAGACAAGCCGCAAACTGCCTGGGAGGCAAGCCGCACGGTCGATGAAGGCGATGTCGTTACCACTGGCGTGGCGCGCGGCCGCGACCGTCTGAACAGCGCGACGTCGACCAGCGCGATCAAGGAGAACGACATCGTTCGCCTGGCGCCGCGGTCGCTGGCCGAGCTTTTCCGCAACATTCCGGGAATCCGCGTCGAGGCTGCTGCCGGTGAGGCGCAGAACAACTATACCGTCCGAGGGCTGCCGATGGTCAATGGCGCCAGCAAGTACATCCAGATCCAGGAAGATGGCCTTCCGGTGATGGAATTCGGCGATCTGATGCGCCTGACGCCCGATATCTTCGTCCGCGCCGATTTCAATGTCGGCCAGGTCGAATCGATCCGCGGCGGATCGGCCTCGACCTTCGCCTCGAACGCGCCGGGCGGCGTCATCAACCTCATCTCGAAGACCGGAGAGGTCGAAGGCGGATCGGTGATGGCGACGGTGGGTGTCGACTTCGAAAGCTATCGCACCGATTTCGACTATGGCGGCCAGCTGGGTGATGGCTGGCGCTTCCATGTCGGCGGCTTCTACCGCGAGGGCGAAGGAATCCGTGAAACCGGTTTCAACGCCGCGCGCGGCGGTCAGGTGAAGTTCAACGTCACCAAGCAGTTCGATGGCGGCTATATCCGCGTTTATGGCAAGCTGCTCGACGACCGCGTGCCGACCTTTACCGGCACCCCGCTGCTGGTGACCGGCACCAATGCCGATCCTTCGTTCCGCGATCCTGCCGGAGTCAGCAGCCGCACCGATTCGCTGCTTTCGCCGACGCTGCCGGTCGTGCTGACGCTCGGCTCGTCGGGTCAGGTCCGTCGCCGCAATTTCACCAACGGTGTCGAAGCGAATGCCAAGACGCTCGGCTTCGAGGCGCAGTTCAGCCTGGGTGACTGGACCGTCACCAACCGCTTCCGTTACGCCGATCAATCGACGCGCAACACCACGCTGGTCGTCTCTTCGGCAGCGCCGGCTGCGCAGTTTGCCTCGCGCTTTGGCGGCGCTGGCGGAGCGTTCCGCTATGCATCCGGACCGCGTGCCGGGCAGCCGTTCAGCGCTGCGGGCGGCAATGGCCTGGTCGCCCTGTCGTTCTTCTCGGACAATGACGCGCCCGATGTGAGCAACATGACCAACGATCTGCGAATCAGCCGGGTCTGGCCCGTCGCCGGTGGCGATCTGACGACCACCGCAGGCCTGTATCGTTCGAACCAGAAGTTCATCTCCGAAATCGGCTTTGCCACGTTCTTCCAGGACGTTGTGGGGGGAGGCCAGGCGGTGCCGCTCGACCTCGTCACTGCGGCAGGCGCTCTGGTCACCGATGGCGGCTATCGCAATTTCGGTGGCCCGGGCGCTGCTGGCAACATCCGCGACAATGCCGTGACCTATCAGACCACTGCACCCTTTGCCTCGGTCAACTTTGCCAAGGGCAAGATCGCTATTGGTGCCTCGGTGCGCTGGGATAACAGCCGGGCGCGGGGCAATGCGATGAACGACAGCGGTGTCCGCACCTTCGACATGAACGGCAACGGTGTCATTTCGGCACCCGAGCGCCTGGTGTCTTTCGTCCCTGTTGGCGTGACCCAGCCGGTCCGTTACAGCCACGACTATCTGTCCTATTCGGTCAGCGTGAACTATCGCATCGCCGAGCCCTTTGCGATGTTTGCCCGTTACAGCCTGGGTGGCCGCGCGGCTGCGGACAAGATCCTGTTTACCTCGGCAATCAGCCCGACCACGGGCGCGTTGTTGAACCCGGCGGCAGGCGATGACAGCGTGCGTCAGGCGGAGATCGGGCTGAAATACCGCAAGGATGGCCTGGTCCTCAATCTGACGGGCTTCCACGCCAAGACCGACGATACCAACTCGCAGATCCTGACCAATCCCGCCACGGGCCAGCTCGAGCTGCTCTCGGTCACGCGCGGCTACGAGGCCTATGGTCTCGAATTCGAGGGCGGTTTCCGCCGCGGTCCGTTCAGCATCACGGCGCACGCGACCTATACCGAAGCGGAAATCAAGAGCGCCGAGAATCCGGCCCTGGTGGGCAACATCCCGCGCAACCAGCCCAAGCTGCTGTTCGGGGTTACGCCGCAATTCGACACCGACCTGTTCACTGTCGGTGCCAATATCATCGGGGTGACCGACAGCTTCAGCCAGGACGTCAACCAGCTGCGCATGCCGGGCTACACCACGGTTGGCCTGTTCGCACAGGTCCGTCCGATGGAGCGGCTGGAGCTCAGCATCAACGCCAACAACGTGCTGAACGAGCGCGCGATCACCGGAATTTCCGAAGGAGCGATCCCGGCATCCGGCGTGGTGATGGCGCGGCCGCTGTTCGGCCGTTCGATCTCCGCATCGGCGCGCTTCTTCTTCTGATCGGTGCGCTGACGGCTCGTCCCTTGTCTGCTGGCAAGTCGCCAGCGGCAGGGGGCAGCCGGCGACAAGTTTGTGGCGCTCGCGGGGCTGTTCAGCGTCGCGGGCGCCGCGCTGTGTCAGGCGCTCAAGGGGCTCGCGGAAACCCCTGATCTTCGGGCGTTTCGCGTCAGACAACATTTCCCGGCAACTTGGTCAATCGGCGTTAACCACGCTTTAATTGGAATCAAATAGGCCGGTTGGGAAAGTGTTTTACAGCAGGGGCAATTCATGAATTTCTTCAAATATCACGGTTCGACTTGCACGGCCGCCGTCGCCATCGCGATGGTCGCCATGGCCACGCCGGCCCTGGCCCAGGAAGACAAGCCGATGACGGCCTGGGAGGCGAGCCGCACCGTCGATGAAGGCGATATGGTCACTACCGGCGTGGCACGTGGCCGTGACCGTCTGAACAGCGCGACCTCGACCAGCGCGATCAAGGAAAACGACATCATCTCCATCGCGCCGCGATCGCTGGCCGAACTGTTCCGCAACATTCCCGGCATCCGCGTCAACGCTGCGACGGGCGAGGGCGGAAACAGCTATACCGTGCGCGGCCTGCCGCTCGTCAACGATGGCGCCAAGTACATCCAGCTGCAGGAAGACGGCCTGCCGGTCCTCGAATTCGGTGACCTGCTCACCCTCACGCCGGACATCTTCATCCGCGCCGACCTCAATGTCGCGCAGGTGGAATCGATCCGTGGCGGATCGGCATCGACCTTCGCCTCGAATGCTCCGGGTGGCGTGATCAACCTGATCTCCAAGACCGGAGAGGTCGAAGGCGGATCGGTGATGGGCACGGTCGGCATCGATTTCGAAAGCTATCGCACCGATTTCGATTATGGCGCGCGTCTTGGCGATGGCTGGCGCTTCCATGTCGGCGGTTTCTATCGCGAAGGTGAAGGTCCGCGCGAAACCGGCATGAACTCGATGCGCGGCGGCCAGGTCAAGTTCAACGTCACCAAGCAGTTCGATGGCGGCTATATCCGCGTCTATGCCAAGCTGCTCGACGATCGGGCACCCAGCTTCATCAACACGCCGCTGCGCGTGACCGGCACCAATGCCGATCCGTCCTATTCGGACGTTCCCGGTCTCGACACCCGCACCGACTCGCTGGTCTCGCCGTTGCTGCCCAACTCGCTGCGTCTGGGCACCTCGGGCACGCCGACGCGCCAGACCCTGGCAGAAGGCACGCACTCCAAGTCCAAGTCGCTGGGCTTCGATGCGCAGTTCAGCCTGGGCGAATGGTCCGTCACCAACCGCTTCCGCTATGCCGACCAGTCGCTGCGCAGCCTGATCCTGTTCCCCTCGGCAGCAGCACCGGCGGCAGCATTTGCCACCCGTTTCGCCGGCCCGGGTGCGACCGCCACCTATGCGGCGGGTCCGCGCGCCGGCCAGCCCTTCGACCCGTCGGGCAACGGCCTGCTCAACGTCTCGTTCATCGTCGACTCCGATGTTCCCGATGTCAGCAACATGACCAACGACCTGCGCGTCAGCCGGGTGTGGAATGTCGGCGGCGGTGATCTGACCACGACGGCGGGCCTGTACCGATCGAGCCAGGAATATGTCTCGGAAATCGGCTTCACCACCTTCCTGCAGGACATTGTGGGCGGCGGTCGGTCGGTCGCGGTCAACCTGCGCACCGCCACCGGCATCCCCGTCACCGACGGCGGCATTCTGGTCTATGGCAGCGCGGGCGGCGCCGGCAATTCGAAGAACACCGATCTCACCTATCAGGTGACCGCGCCGTTCGGTTCGTTCAACTTCGCCAAGGGCAAGATTGCCATCGGCGGTTCGATCCGCTGGGACAATGTCCGCGTCCGCGGCAACATCATCAACGATACCGGAACGCGTCCGTTCGACATGAACGGCAATGGCGTGATTTCCGTGCCGGAAAGCCGCGTTGCGTTCATCCCCAACAACGTGACCTTCCCGGTCAACTACAACCATGATTATGTCTCGTACTCGCTGAGCACCAACTATCGCGTGTCCGAGCCGTTCTCGATCTTCGCGCGCTACAGCCGCGGCGGTCGCGCAGGGGCGGACAAGATCCTGTTCACGCCGGCGGTCAGCACCGTGACGGGCGCGCTCGTCAACAGCGTTGCGGGACATGACGTGCTGCGCCAGGCAGAATTGGGCCTGAAATACCGCAAGGACGGCATCTTCCTCAACCTGACCGGCTTCTATGCGCTGACCGACGAGACCAACTCGCAGCTGCGCACCAATGCCACGACCGGTCTGGCTGAACTCGCCACGGTCGCGCGTTCGTACAAGGCCTATGGTCTGGAGTTCGAGGGCGGCATCCGCCGCGGTCCGTTCAGCGTTACGGCGCACGCCACCTATACCGAGGCGGAGATCGATGCTGCAGAAACCCCGACGATCGTCGGTAACATTCCGCGCGGTCAGCCCAAGCTGCTCTACGGAATCCGTCCGCAATTCGACAGCGACATGTTCTCGGTCGGATTCAACGTGATCGGACAGACCGGCAGCTTTGCGCAGGACGTCAACCTGCTCCGTCTGCCTGCCTTCACCACGGTAGGCGCGTTTGCCCAGTTCCGTCCGATGGAGCGGCTGGAATTCAGCGTGAACGCCAGCAACCTGTTGAACGAGCGCGCGATTACCGGCGTGTCCGAAGGCGCCATTCCGGCAGCGGGGGTCGTGATGGGACGCACCATGTACGGCCGCACCGTGTCGGCATCTGCAAGGTTCTTCTTCTGATGCGCGGCCTGCCTCGGGACATCGCACCAGCCGCATTCCGGCTGTTCCGGCGCCCCGGGGCGGGCGCCCATACCACCTGGACCACAAAGGCTTGATCATGCTGAACAAACTGAACATTCCACGGAAGCTCAGCCTGTCCTTCCTGATGATCTGCAGCTCGGCTGCGCTGATGATGATCGTCTTCGCCGTCAATCTGTGGATGATCCAGTCATCGACGGAGCAGAACAATCATTCGCAGCTCATCTACGGCAAGGTCCAGGTGCTTGAGACCTCGCTGCTCCGGCAGAACAGCCAGTTTCGCGGCTATCTGGTGACGGGTGACGAGAGCTATCTGAAATCCTATTACGAGGGCCGCGACGAGTATGACGCCGCCGCCAAGGAACTGGAAACGCTGATCGTCAACCCGGCGCATCTGAAGCTGCTGGAAGAGGCGCGCAGCGAAACGCTGGCCTGGCGCAAGAACTGGGGCGACAAGCTCATCAAGTGGACCCAGCAGGGCCGCGGCGAGGCTGCGGTCGAAGCGGTGCGCAACGCCGGCAAGGCCGTGCTGGTGAGCAAGGCGGTGCTGCCGCTGCGCGACATTCGCGACGCCGAGCGGGCTTCGATCGAGCGGAACTCCGCGCGGCAGGATTCGGCGCTGACCTCAGCAACCGTCGCGCTGGTCATCGGGGGTATCGCGCTGATCGGTATCGCTATTGGTCTTGCGGTTGCGCTGAGCCGCGCCATCGCGCTGCCGATCACCCGTCTTACCGACGCCATGGCGAGCCTGGCGGCGGGCAAGAACGCCATCGATGTCGACGTGAACCGTTCGGACGAGCTGGGCGACATGGCCCGTGCCGTCGTGGTGTTCCGCGATGCCGCCGTCGCCAAGGCGCGCGCCGACCAGGATCAGGCCAATGTCGTCACCGCGCTCGGCAAGGGCCTGGAGGCGCTCGCTTCGGGCGACATGACCTATCAGATCACCGAGCCTTTTGCGGCCAATTATGACGGTCTGCGCATGACCTTCAACCGCACGGTCGAGGGGCTGGAAACCAGCCTGTCGAGCGTCGCCAGCTCGGCGCAGAGCGTGCACAACGGCGCCGGCGAAATCCGTGCGGCGTCCGAGGATCTGTCGCAGCGCACCGAGCAGCAGGCGGCCAGCCTCGAAGGTGCGGCCAGCGCGATGGACAAGGTGACCGGCATGGTCAGCGAGTCCGCCAGCAGCGCCAAGACGGCACGGATCGAGATCGACACCGTGCACAAGGATGCCAATGAAGGCGGCCAGGTCGTCGACAAGGCGGTGAGCGCGATGGACGCGATCGAGCGCAGCTCGCAGGAGATCGGCCAGATCATCAACGTCATCGACAGCATCGCTTTCCAGACCAATCTGCTGGCGCTCAATGCCGGGGTCGAGGCTGCGCGTGCGGGTGAATCGGGCAAGGGCTTTGCGGTCGTCGCCAACGAGGTTCGCAGCCTCGCCCAGCGCTCCGCCGATGCCGCCAAAGACATCAAGGCGCTGATCACCGCGTCGAGCGAGCAGGTGCAGGAAGGCGTCAGCCTGGTCGCGGAGACCGGCAAGATGTTCGACCGCATCATGGGCCGCATCGGCGATGTAAGCCGCATGGTCGCAGAAATTGCCGAAGGCGCGGAAACCCAGTCGTCGAACCTGCGCAGCGTCAACACGTCGGTCGGCGACATGGACAAGATGACGCAGCAGAACGCCGCGATGGTGGAGGAAACCACCGCAGCTGCGCGTACGCTGGCATCGGAAGCCGACGAGCTCGCCTCGCTGGTCGGCCGCTTCCGCCTGAAGACCACGCACGGCCGTGCGGCGGCGCCGGCAAGCTCGGGTGGCTTCAGCCGCCCGGTCGCCAAGCCGCGCCCGATTCCGCGCACGAGCGGCAATCTGGCGCTCAGCCCTGCGGTCGATGACGACGACTGGAGCGAGTTCTGACGAACCGCTGATATGCGCATGAAACGCGAGGAGGGGCCGGGCTTGCAAAAGTCCGGCCCCTTTTTTGCGTAGGCATATCAATCCGTGACGCCGGTAAGTGGCTTGACCAATGATCATGACCGCAGTGCCTGGTCTGCAACATCGGGTGGCTACGAGCGGGTGAAACCGCGCCGAGATCGGTCCTATCACAGCGACCTGATTCCGGAGGAAACGCCTGATCGATCCTGATCGATCAAGCCAGGATGGGGTGGCGCGGTTCAGGCGGTCCCGATAGCGAGCATGGCACAAATGCGGGCAAAAAAGTCCTGTCCCGGCTCTTCACTCAACCGGTGTGGTGCAGAAATCCATCAAGTGGATTGATGGAATTCGATGCAACATTTGGATTTGCATGGCCTGGCCAGCTATGCAAATTGGCAATACCAATGAAAAACAGGGAGGATTTCTGATGTCTGCAGCAAGGCCGTTTGGCATCCACGCATCGCGCGCCGCCATCGCTCTCATGTCCGTGGCGATTGCCTTTTCCTCGAGCAGCTACGCGCAGGACGCCGACGCGACCGAAGAAGCGAGTAGCGATGACAATGTCATCATCGTCAGCGCGCAGAAACGCGATCAGAATATCCTTGATGTGCCGGCGGCCATTTCCGCTGTCGGGCAGGACGTTCTTCAGGCGGCCCAGGTCGACCGGTTTACCGAATTGACCGCGATCTCTCCGTCATTGACCATCACCACCAGCGGCAATCGCAACCAGAACCCGATCTTCCTGCGCGGCATCGGCACGTTCAGCTTTTCGACCGCTGCCGAACCTGCCGTGCTGGTCATGATCGACGATGTTCCGCTGCTGCTGCCCGGACAGGCGCTCAGCAACTTTGCCGATGTTGCGCGGATCGAGGTGCTGCGCGGTCCGCAGGGCACCCTGTTCGGCAAGAGTGCATCGGCCGGCGTGATCAGCATCGTCTCGCAGGCGCCTGCGAATGAACTGACCGGCTTTGTCGAGGCCTCGCTCACCGATGATGAGGAGTTCCGTGTCCAAGGCGTCATCTCGGGGCCGGTTGATGAAAATGGCGGCTTCCGTATTTCCAGCTTCTATAACAATTTCGAAGGCTTTCTGCGCAACACCTTCACCGGCAACATGATCGGGCAGGAGGAATCCTGGGGGCTGCGCGGTCGGTTCGATTACGAGGTCGGCCGGGCCCAGATTCAGCTCACTGCGGATTACAGTGAATTCTTCGACAATGGTGGCGACAATACCTTTCGTCAGGTTACCCGGACGCGCGCCGATGGAACACCGGCGAACCGCCAGCTGGACCTTACCGGCATCACGCCTGGTCCGACCAATCGCAGGCTTCGCATCAACGACGAGGCGGTCAACGATTCCAAGCAGTTGCTTCTGTCGAGCCGGTTCAGCCTCGATCTCGACTTTGCCACGCTCACCTCGATAACCAGCTATCAGTCCTGGAAATATCGGGCGCAGAATGACCAGGATCTTCAGCCGATCCGGGACAGTTTCCAGGATTCCGTCTACGATACCCGCACCGTCACGCAGGAGCTGCGGCTGACCTCGCCGACCGATGGCGATTTCGACTATATTCTGGGGGTCTATATTGCGGATGGTGATACCGACAGGAGCTTTGTCCGCCTTGCCCCGAATACCCCGCCGCTGCGTCAGAATTGGGATTCCAACGCGTCGGTCCGCAACTATGCTGCCTTTGCCCAGCTGGGCTATGACATCTCGCCCAAGACTTTGGTGTCGCTGGGCGCGCGCCTGAACTACGAGAAGATCGACGTCTTCTTCCAGGACAATCGGACGGCGATACCAGGCATCTTCCGGGGATCGGATTCGGACACGGCCTTTACCGGAAAGCTGTCGCTCCAGCACTTTTTCGACAGCGGGATCATGGCCTTCACTTCGGTCGCGACCGGATACAAGGGGCAGGCCTATGACATTTCTTCGGGCTTCAACCAGCGCCGTGCCGACAATCCGATCCGGTCGGAAAGCAGCGTCGCCTATGAAATCGGCCTCAAGGGCGATGCGCTTGACGGCAAGGCGCAGTTTCAGCTGGTTGGCTTCTGGGTCGATTACGATGATTTTCAGGCGCAGGGCATCAACAACGAGCTGATCGTTCCGCAGTTCGAGCTGGTCAATGTCGGCAAGCTGCGCACCCGGGGTATCGAGCTGGAAAGCTCGATTCGGCCGACCGATGGCCTCACCGTCTTTGCCTCGGGCGCCTATGTCGATGCGCAGATCAAGGAATTTTCCGGCGCGAACTGCTATTTTGGCCAGACCGTGGCACAAGGATGCGTCCGCAATCCGGCAAGCGGCCTGTTCTCGCAGGACCTGGCGGGCAAGCAGCTCAACAATTCGCCCGACTTCAAGTTCAATGTCGGCCTGATCTACGAAAAGCCGATTTTCGGGGATGTCGAGCTGGTGCTCAACGGCAATTACACCTGGCAGAGCGGTGTCAATTTCGACATCGGCAACAATCCGCGGACGAAGCAGCCGGCTTATGGTCTCGCCAATGCCTCGATCGGTCTGCAGGGCGATGACAAGAACTGGCAGGTCAGCCTGTTCGTCAACAATCTGTTCGATCAGGATTACGTGACGCAGATCATCGACGATACCTCGACGCGCGTCGATCCATTCATCCTGCTGCAGCAGATTCCGCGCAACGCCAGCCGTTTCTTCGGCATCCGCGCCCGCTTCGGCTTCTGATCGGCCAGAGGAAAAGGGCCGCCAACCGTTGAACGGCTGGCGGCCCTCTCTGTCTATTGGCGCAGTTGCTGGCTGAGATATTCCAGATCCGTAGCCGCCGCTTGCCAGGTCGCAGTGAACATCCCATTCGCGCCGAACAGCGCCTCGGCAATGCCTTCCCTGCCATGCGTCTGCCACAGCGCCGCCAGAGCCTGTGCCTGCGGATCGTCCACCGCGCGTCGATCGCCGCGCACATGGCATATCCAGGCTGCGAGCGCCTGCAACGTGGCCGGGCTCGAACGTCCCGCCGCCTGGCTGGTCGCCAGCGGTTCGAGCCAGCGCTGCGGAATCTTCTGCGAGCCATCCATCGCGATCTGCATCAGCCTGTGCTGGAGTGCGCTGTTGGCGAAACGGTCTAGCAGGCTGCCCGCATAGGCGACCGTGTCGATGCCGCTCGCCGGTTCGAGCGTCGCGGCTGCTTCTTCGCGCATGATCGTCTCGATCACCGGGCGGATCGCCGGATCGGCGACGGCCTGGTGGACGAATTCATGCCCCGCATCGAGCCCCAGATAGGCGAGCGCCGAATGCGCGCCGTTGAGCATGCGCAGCTTCGCCGCCTCATAGGGACGAACGTCATCGACCAGCTGCGCGCCGACAGCCTCCCAGCGCGGGCGCGGGCCGGCGAAATCGTCCTCGATCACCCATTGGGTGAACGGCTCGGTGATGATCGCGCCCTCGTCCTCGAGACCGATCTGCGCGGCGACCCAGGCGCGGTCCTCCATCGTCATCGCGGGCACGATCCGGTCGATCATCGTCGCGGGGCAGCGGCAATGTGCGTTGAACCAGTCGGCCAGCGTTGGATCGGTCGCCTCGAGATAGGCGCGCATCAACAGCCTGAGCTGGCGGCCATTGTCGGCGAGATTGTCGCAGCTGAGCAGCGTCAGCCCCGGAAGGCCCGCTGCCCTGCGCCGGGCAAGACCTGCGGCGAGAAAGCCGTAGATCGTGCGTGGCACGGCGCCGGACAGATCGGATGCCAGAGCGGAATTGTCGGTATCGAGCGACCCGTCGGCGCGGCGGACATAGCCTTTCTCGGTCACGGTGAAGCTGACGATATGCGTGTCCCGGCTCGCGATCGCGGCGATGACGTCATTCGGCGCTTCGGGTGCGACGATGACCCGGGCGACCGAGCCGATCAGCCGCATCGTCACCGCATCGGATGACCGCTCGACCAGCGTGTAAAGCCCGTCCTGCGGGTTGAGCTGTGCTGCCACATCGCCCGAGCGCAGCGACACGCCGATAATGCGCCAGTCGCGATCGCCTGCCGCCATCGCCGCGTCGGTATAGGCGGCCTGATGCGCCCGGTGGAATGCGCCGATTCCGAAATGGACGATGCCGCATTTCTGCGCTGCCGGGTCATAGCCGGGGCGCTCGACACTCGCGGCCAGCTGCGCCGCCGTCTCGCGGCCCAGCCTCACAGCTTGTAGGCCTTTTTGGCGAGATTGTAGCTGAGCTCCTGGGCCAGCTCCGCCGCCTCCCATTCCTCGATGCGGTGCTCCGCGACCAGCTGTGCCAGGAAGCCGCAATCGATCCGCCGCGCGACATCGTGCCGCGCCGGGATCGAGAGGAACGCGCGGGTATCGTCGTTGAAACCGACAGTGTTGTAGAAGCCGGCGGTCTCGGTCATCGCATGGCGGAAACGGCGCATGCCCTCGGGGCTGTCGTGGAACCACCAGGCCGGGCCCAGCTTGAGCGCCGGATAATGGCCCGCCAGCGGTGCCAGCTCGCGTGCATAGACCGATTCGTCGAGCGTGAAGAGAATGATGGTCAGGTCCGGATTGTTGCCGTGCCGCGCCAGCAACGGGCGCAGCGCGTTCACGTAATCGGTGCGGCTGGGCATGTCCGCCCCCTTGTCGCGCCCGAAGCGCGCGAACACCGCCGGATTGTGGTTGCGGAAGGCGCCGGGATGGATCTGCATCACGAGGCCATCCTCAGCGCTCATCGTCGCCATTTCGGTGAGCATCTGCGCGCGGAACAGCTCGGCTTCGCCGGGGGTCACATCCGGGCGGATCACGCGTGCGAACAGCGCCTCGGCCTCGTCGCGCGGCAGGTCCGCCGTCTGTGCGGTCGGGTGGCCGTGGTCGGTCGAGGTCGCGCCATGCTGCGCGAAGAACGCGCGGCGCTTGCGGTGCGCGGCGAGATAGCCCGACCAGCTGAACACGTCCTCGCCGGTCAGTTCGCCGAAGCGTGCCAGATTGTCCGCAAAGCCCTCGAACTCGGGATCGACCACCGGGTCGGGACGATAGGCAGTGAGTACTCGGCCCTGCCAACCGCTCGCTGCAATGGCCTGGTGATGCTCGAGCGTGTCGATCGGCGATTCGGTCGTCGTGATCACCTCGATCCGGTACCGCTCGAACAGCGCGCGCGGGCGAAAGGCCGGGGTGGCGAGCTGCCCGGTAATATGGTCGTAATAGTGATCCGCCGTTTCGGCATCGAGCTGGACATCCAGGCCGAAGGCCTCGGCAAACACCCAGTCGAGCCACATGCGTGAAGGCGTGCCGCGGAACAGGTGATAGTGGCTGGCAAGGATGCGCCATGCCTCGCGCGGATCGACTGCAGGGGCATCGGGTTTAGACACCGGTGTCAGCCCAAGAGACTCCAAAGCGATCCCCTGGCTGTAAAGCATGCGGAAGACATAATGGTCGGGCTGCAGCAGCAGCGCGGTCGCGTTCTCGAACGGCGCGTCGCTGGCGAACCAGGCCGGGTCGGTATGGCCGTGCGGGCTGATGATCGGCAGATCGCGCACGCTTTCGTAAAGCCGCCGGGTGATGCTGCGGACATCAGGATCGACGGGAAAGAGGCGGTCGGGGTGAAGCTGTAACGGTCGTTGTGTCATGTCAGAGTTGCGCTGCCCTTGCATAGCGTTCGCGGGTCGAGGCGACATTGCGCCGCGCGGCCTCAATAGCCTCTTCCTCGGTCGCGAACAGCAGGTGATTGATAACGGCGGACATATGGCCGCGCATTGCCGCCCGCGCCGCTGCAGGATCGCGCGCGCGCAGGGCATCCAACACCGCCTTGTGCTCTTCGACCACCGGCTGGACATTGGCGGTGCGTGCCTTTTCGAGCAGCAGCGCGCAATTGGGCGAGGTCGAACGCAACCGCCACATTTCCTCGATCTGGTTGCGGATCACCGCATTGCGCGTCGCGGTGGCGATCAGCATGTGAAAGGCCTGGTCGGCATACGTGCTGCCGCCGGGCATAAGGTTCTCGCGCTCGATCTCGGCGACCAGGCGTTCGAGCTCGTCCAGTTCGTCTTCGCGAATGTGCACCGCGGCAAGCGCCGCCGCTTCGCCCTCGATCAGCAGCCGCGCCTCCATCAGCTCGAATGCGGTCACGGTAAAGCCCGGTGCGTCGGTTTCGCCCGGCAGCTTGCGCACATAGGCGCCCGAACCGATGCGCACTTCGATCAGCCCCTGGACTTCGAGCGCGATCATTGCTTCCCGAACAGCGGGACGCGAGACATTGTACTGGACCGAAAGCTCGCGCTCGGCGGGCAGTCGGTCACCCACGGCATAGCGGCCCGCGACCAGATCGGAAAAGAGATCCTTGGCCAGCTTCTGGTAGAGCCGCTCGGGCGGCGGCACCGCCTCGATCGCGGGGGCGTTCTTCCTGGGTCGCGCCATGTGTAGCAGCTCCTGATGAAAGGCCTGACCAATTGGATGCAATCGGCCACGGAATTCCCATGCCACAGCCGCCAAGCCCACGACAAGGCCTAAAGCATGGTCCGGCGCTCGCATCATCTCCCCCGATAGGCAGCGTTTCGGCGCGATATGCGCCGGGGTCGGGCCGGTTTCAGACACATTCTGGAAAATAGGTATTACCAATTTTGTTGCATTTGATGCGTCGGGCGTTACCAATGGCGGCAGACGAGTTTCAGCAGGGGAGAGGCGTATCTCATGAAGATACAATCGGCCAAAGTGATCGTGACGTGTCCCGGACGCAATTTCGTGACGCTCAAGATCGAGACCGATCAGGGCGTGTACGGCATTGGCGATGCGACGCTGAACGGGCGAGAGCTGTCCGTCGTCTCCTATCTCGAGGATCATGTCATCCCCTGCCTGATCGGCATGGACCCGCAGCGGATCGAGGATATCTGGCAGTATCTCTATCGCGGTGCCTATTGGCGGCGCGGCCCGGTGACGATGCGCGCGATCGCGGCGGTCGACATGGCGCTGTGGGACATCAAGGCGAAGATGGCGGGCATGCCGCTTTACCAGCTGCTCGGCGGACGCAGCCGCGACGGCGTGCTGGTCTATGGCCATGCCAATGGCAGCGACATTGCCGAGACGGTCGAGGCGGTCGGCCATTATATCGACATGGGCTACAAGGCGATCCGCGCGCAGACCGGCGTTCCCGGTATCAAGGACGCCTATGGGGTAGGCCGCGGCAAGCTCTATTACGAGCCGGCGGATGCCAGCCTGCCCTCTGTCACCGGCTGGGACACGCGCAAGGCGCTGAACTATGTGCCGAAGCTGTTCGAGGAGCTGCGCAAGACCTATGGTTTCGACCAACATCTGCTGCACGATGGGCATCATCGTTACACCCCGCAGGAAGCGGCGAATCTCGGTAAGATGCTCGAGCCCTATCAGCTGTTTTGGCTCGAGGATTGCACTCCCGCGGAGAACCAAGAGGCGTTCCGGCTGGTGCGCCAGCACACGGTCACCCCGCTGGCGGTGGGCGAGATCTTCAACACCATCTGGGATTGCAAGGACCTGATCCAGAACCAGTTGATCGACTATATCCGCGCCACCGTCGTGGGGGCAGGGGGGCTCACGCATCTGCGCCGGATTGCAGATCTCGCCAGCCTGTACCAGGTGCGCACCGGTTGCCACGGGGCGACCGACCTGTCGCCGGTCACCATGGGCTGCGCACTGCATTTCGACAGCTGGGTGCCCAATTTCGGCATCCAGGAATATATGCGGCACACCGAAGCCACTGACGCCGTCTTCCCGCACGATTACCGGTTCGAGGCGGGATTGATGTATTGCGGCGAGACGCCTGGCCATGGCGTCGACATCGATGAGGCGCTGGCGACGAAATATCCCTACAAGCCCGCCTATCTGCCCGTTGCGCGGCTCGAGGACGGGACGATGTGGAACTGGTGAGCGCTGCTACTCACGCTGCTGAAGGCACTTTCTGACCGGAGTCCTTCAGCAGCGTCCACAGCACCACGGCCGCGACCAGATCGAGCCCGGCGAGCGCGGCGAACAGCGGATCATAGCCGAACGTGTCCGCGCTCTGCCCGATCAGCAGCGTGAACAGCATGCCGCCGATCCAGGCCGATGTCCCCGCCATGCCGCTCGCGGTGCCGACGGTCTTCTTGTCGAACACATCGGCGCACAAGGTGATCAGCGCGCCATTGAGCATCTGGTGCGCAAAGCCGCCGATGCAGAACAGCGCAATGGCCATGCCGGGCGAGGTCGCAAGCCCGATGCAGGCTGGGCCGGCCATGCACAGCGCGCCGATCGTCATCGTGATCTTGCGGCTGGCGATCAGCCCCGTCCCGCGTTTCATCAGCCAGCCGGGCAGCACCCCTGCGGCCAGACTGCCGAAATCGGCCGCGAGAAAGGGCAGCCAGGCCCAGAGCGCGATCGCCTTGAGATCGAGATTCCACGCCGAGACCAGATAGAGCGGGATGAAAAAATTGAACGTCTGCCACGCCGGTTCGGACAGGAAACGCGGTGTCGCGATCGCCCAGAACGAACGGCTGCGCAGCACGTCGCGCTTGGTCGCCGGCTTGGCGGTGACACCTCGGCGCGCCCCGCCTCGATCAGGTCGCGCTCCCGTTGCGAGAGCCGGGGATGCTCGGCTGGATCGCGATAGCCGAACCACCACAGCCCTGCCCAGACCAGGCTGAGCACCCCGGTGACGACGAACGCCGCCTCCCAGTTCCAGGCGAGAATGCAGAAGGCGACCAAAGGCGGCGCGATCATGTTGCCCACGCTGGTGCCCATCTGGAACAGGCTGGTGGCGAGCGAGCGTTCGCGCGGCGGGAACCAGGTCGCGACGGTCTTGGCCCCGGCTGGGATCGCCGCCGCCTCAGTCGCGCCGAGCAATGTGCGGAAAAAGGCCAGGCTGGCCCATCCGGTGGCAAAGGCGTGCGCCATGTTCGAAAGTGCCCAGCCGATCGCGAACAGGAAGAAGCCGAGCCGCGTGCCCAGCGCATCGAGCACCGTGCCTGCGACGGTCTGCATCACCGTATAGCTCGCCTGAAACGCGAGCACGACCCAGCTATATTGCTCGGTCGTCATCGCGAATTCGGTCTTCAGCGTGGGGGCGGCGACCGAGAGCGTCGAGCGCGCGAGATAGTTCAGGATCGTCCCCAGGGTCACCAGACCGATGATCCACCAGCGCAAGCGCCCGGTCCGAATTGCGTTCATCGGTCTGCCTTCACGGAAAAAGGGACCGGGCGCATGGCCCGGCCAAGGGGAGTAGAAACTGCCTCTCAGCGCGCCGGGATTACCGAGATGGCCGAGACCACCGCACCGCTGTCGCCACCGTTGAAATCGAGCTTCAGCCCGCCGCGCGATGCCAGGTCGAAGCTGCGCGTTACCGCCTTGAGCGATCCGCCAGCAGCCTTGGCAGGGTTGAAGCCGGTCAGCACGGGCTTGCCATTGGCGAGCACGGTGATGCTGCGCGCAGCCGCCTTGGCGGTATCGGCTTCGGGTTCGAACATGTGCAAGGTCACCGTCCAGCGGCCGTCGGGCAGTGGCAGGTCGTAACTGAACGCGCCCTGGCGATAGGAGGCGTAAAGCTCGGGGTCGCCGGTCCCGGTGACGTTGCTGGGTGCGACCCTGGTGCGGCCTGCCATGCGCAATTCGGATGCCTGGCCGCCGGTGAAGAAATTGTCCGACCCGAAGCGGAGCCCAGCCGACGTCGTCAGGCCGGTGAGATGCCCGGCACGCACATGCAGCCCCTTCGTGGCATCGGGCGCGGTCCAGCTGACGCTGTCGGCCAGCACCTTGCCGTCGCGCTCGGCCGAGGCGGCGACCTGATTATTCCCTGCGCGCAACCGCACGCCGGGCCAGACGCAGATGCGATCGGGGCAGTCCACCGTGCCGATGGCCTGGCCGTTCACCGTCAGGCTGGCGCGCGGCGCGTTGCTATAGGCGCGCACATCGACCACCGGATAGGCGCGGTCGATATAACGCCTGCCGGTCAGATACAGCACCGGCTCGTCGGACCATTGCGCCTTGTAGAAATAGAAGGCGTCCTTGCGCGTCTTGCGGTCATGGCTGACCAGGCCCTTGTCGTTGAGGTCATAGGCCTCGCCTTCCTCCCGCGCGGTCGAGGCGAAGTCGAACATGTTCCAGATCCAGCTTGCCGAGAGGAACGGGGCCTTTTGCAGGGCCTTCCAGTTTTCCTCGTGCACCCAGGCCTGAAACTCCTCGGGATGCGGACGGCCATTGGCATTGACCGGTCCGCCCAATGGATTGTCGGTATGCTGGGTGAAGGCCCCGCCTGCGCCATATTCGGTGACGGTCATTGCCCGGCCCGGATAGCGCGCGTGCAAGGCGTCGAGCGCGCGCGATAGATCTTGCGGCTGGCCGTAATACCAACCGAAATAGCGGTTGAGCCCGACCACATCGGTGACATCGTTCAGCACCTGCGCGCCCGGACGCGACAGGGGCGATGGTATGCCTTCGCAGCAATCGGCATAGAGCGTCGGGCGGCTCGGATCTTCGCGCTTCGCCAGCGCATTGAGTTCGACCAGCATGTCGCGCGACTTGGCGGGGGCGCCCTTGCCGCCCTTCATCAGCGCCATGATCGCCGCGCCGATATCGATCTCGTTGCCCACCGACCACAGCATGATCGAGGGATGGTTGTAATTCTGCCGGATCAGCTCGGTGAGCTGCGCGCGCGCATTGGCGACGAGCTCGGGGGCGGGCAGCGATTCGTCGAACGCAGACTGGTGGACGAAAGGCAGTTCGGCCTTCACCACCATGCCGCTCTGATCGGCAAGGTCGCTCCATTCCTGGGCGTGCTGGTAATGCGCGTGGCGCACTGTGTTGACGCCCATTTCGGCCATGATCGCCATGTCGGTGGCATGATCCTCCGGGCTCAGTGCCCAGCCTTTGCCTTGCCAGTCCTGATGCCGCGAAGCGCCGTGCAGCCGCATCGGCTTGTCGTTGAGGATGAAGCCCTTGTCGGCATCCCAGGCGAAGCTGCGCACACCAAGCGGTTCGGTGACGCTGTCGATCACGCGGGCACCCTCGCGAAGCTCGACCGTGACCGAATAGAGATAGGGGTCGGCGCGGCCCTGCCACAGCCTTGGATTGGTGAGGACGAGCGACGTGGTCAATTCGTGCGTCTCGCCTGCGCCAAGCTGCCGGGCGGGCACGGTCGCGTTGGCGACAGTCCGGCCATCGGCATCGGCGATGTGCGCGATCACGGCGAGCTTGCGCGGCTTGGCCCCGGAATTGCGCAGTCGGGTCAGCACGGAAACTTCGGCTCGTTCGGCAGTGACCGAGGGCGTCGAGACATAGATGCCGGGTCCGCCATGATCCATCAGGTCGATCGAAGCGGCATCGGTCTCGATCAGCGACACGCCGCGGTACAGCCCGCCATGGATGAAGAAGTCGCCGCCCAGCGGGATGACATGCTCGGTAGTGCTGCCTGGCTCGGGCTTGCTGTTGTCCGCACGCACGACGATGATGCTCGACTGGCCCGGCTTGAGGAAATCCGTGATATCGAACCGGAAGCGCGAGAACGCGCCCTTGTGCTGGCCGACATGCTGGCCATTGACCCAGAGATCCGCGATTGCCCCGACGCCGTCAAACTGCAGGATCGCGCGCTTGCCCTTGGCAGGCACAGGCTTGTCGAGCTGTAGCCGATACCAGCCGGTGCCTTGACGCACGTCCGTGCTCTCGGCGCGGTGGGCAGTGTAATTGCCCATGCGGTTCCAGCTGTGCGGAAGGCTCACGGGCTGCCACTCACGGTCATCGAAGTCCGCGCCGGTCACGCCATCTGGTGCCTCGCCGAACAGGAAGCGCCAGCCATCACTGAGCGGCGTCACCGATCGGGCGGTACTCGCAGCCGCGCGAACAGGATGGGGCATGGCGCCAGTAGGGGCTGAGCCTTGTGCGAGAGAAGGGGCGGACATGCACATTGCCGCCACACCCAGTGCTGCGCCAGCCAAGCGATGCATCGCGCACGGCCCCATGCGGTGTTCCCTAGTCATAGCACCACTCCCTGATTATTGGTTAGACCAAATACGATCGCTACGAGGGTGTCAACCTGAAAAGCGGATGCGCAGGCGATCGCAGCCGTGCGATCATACTGGCAGCCACGAACCCGTTCGATACACAGGATTATCGAAGCGAAGCGCCGAATTAGCCGATTTTGCGGGATGAGCTTATAATCGTTGCGTGAAGCAAGCCGGCGATAATGTCGGGAGTGGCAAGCCCTTGCTCGCTTCGGAATTGGTCAGGTCACATCAGTCACCAGGCACGGAATTCCTGTTCCTCCTGATGGTGACTTTGTCCGGTCCGGTGCAGAAAGTTCAGAAGATCGGGCTGGGCCTTGCGGAGACCAGCATCGCGGCGCGCCATGCCGCCAAAGGCGCACGACCGGGAAGGCGGGGACCCGCTAATTGTGGAGCGATAGGATAGCAGCGCGGCTCACGAGCCCGTAGCCGGGGGAATCTGCTTCTGAAGCTTGGGAAGGTTTGGTGGACGCACTAGGGCTCGAACCTAGGACCCGCTGATTAAGAGCCATGATCAGAGGGTCCTAGCGCGTCCGCATGTGTCCAAGAATGTCGGAAATCTGCGATTTATAGTCCGCATTGTTCTTGAAATGTTCGCCAGTATCCACTACAAAAAGCTACCTAAGGTAGCAGGTACATATGGCGAACAAAGTAGGTTTGACGGACGCCAAGATCGCAGGGCTCAAGGCGCCGGCGGCTGGTCAGATTGAGCTGGCCGATGGTATCGTCCCCGGCCTGAGGCTCCGCATGGGTGCCAGTGGTATCAAGACATACATTCTGCGCAAGCGGGTTCAGGGCAAGTGGTTGAATGTGACCATCGGACGCCATGGTCCGAGTTTTACCCTCGCCCATGCGCGTAAGAAGGCGCGCGATCTGCTTGTCGATGTCGAGCAGGGCAAGAGCATTGCCAGGAAGCCGGGTGCTAAGAGGAAGGGGTCAAAGGGCGTCGGTACGGTCGCCGAGCTCTACGAGACGTATCTGTCCCAGCAGATCGAGGGCAAAAAGCGCAGCGCGAGGGAGTTCGATCGGGTCTTCCGAAAGTACATTGAGCCCGAGCTGGGAGACCGCCTCGCGGACTCCATTACCCGAGGTGACGTGAGCCGCTTTGTTGAGAAGATCGCATTCGAGCGGGGCAAGGAAACCCTGACGATGGCGCGGATCGTCTATCGCCATCTTTCGACCTTCTACACGTGGGCACTCACCAGACTCGAGCATATGCCTGCTAATCCCTGCCGGGACGCGTGGCGTCCGAAGCGGAATGAACCTCGTGATCGCGTACTCAGCGACCGAGAACTCGCGGCGCTATGGCAATCTGCGGTCGAGGATGGCTATCCGTTCGGTCACCTTGTGCAGATGCTTGTCCTTACGGCTCAACGCCGGGGAGAAGTGCTCGATGCAGCTTGTGACGAGTTCGATTTCAAGGCGAAGGTCTGGACCGTCCCAGGCGACCGAGCGAAAAATGGCAAAGCGAATGTGGTGCCGCTGTCCGCGCAGGCTCTTGCAGTCGTCACAGAGGTATTCATGGCCGCAGGGATCGACCCTGACGACGCTCACAAGCAATCCCAGATTCTGTTGGCATCGAAGGTCACCAGCACGAACAGCGTTAGCGGCCTCTCGAAAGCATGGAAGCGGATCAGAGCAAGCGTGGACGAGAAGCTCGGCTACGAAGCCGGTCACTTCACAATGCATGACATTCGGCGGACGGTGGCAACTGGCCTCCAGCGTCTCGGCATACCTCTGGTGGTTTCTGAAGCGGTCCTCAATCACCAGTCAGGATCAGCTATGGCCGGTGTGGCGGGGGTCTATCACCGACACCAGTATACCAACGAGAAGCGCGAGGCGTTGGCGTTGTGGGGTAAGGAGGTAATGCAGATTGTAGCCAAGTACCCAGCCGAGGCCAAAAGCGGCTAAACTCCCGTGCAGTCGCTTGCTTGCAAAATGGTCCAGCCCGGCAACAATCCGTCGATTGCCTCTGTTTCGGCTAACTTGCGGATAGACCGCTAAAAGCGCCAATGGCGAAGGACGTCGCGGACATATCCGGGCGTCTCGCCATTCCGCGGTATACCGCCCGCGCGTTCGACTGCACCTGGACCGGCATTGTAGGCCGCGACAGCGAGGTGAACCACGCCGAACCTGTCGAGCATCTGCCTCAGATACCGCGCCGCGCCGAAGATATTGGCCATGGGGTCAAAGCGATTGAAGACGCCGAGTTCCTTTGCCGTTGCTGGCATCAGCTGGCCAAGGCCCGCAGCTCCTGCCGGGCTGACAGCAAGGGGGTTATAGCGGGATTCCGTCCAGACGAGCGCGTCGAGCAGGCCGGTAGGCAATGAATACTTCGCTTCCGCCGCATAGACGTGGGGCAGGTAGCTCGCCCGCCGAAACCCGGATGGGGCAGTTTTGGCCTTGGGCTCGTATCTGTACGGCAGGTTGACCCGTCCATGTTCTGCAACGCTCGAACTTGGTGCTGGGGCGGCTTGCGCCGATTGCCAGAGCCCATGCTCGACCAACTGGAACCCGTTCGATGCCTCTGCAATCCGGATGCCATCGGAGCGGCTGTCACTTTCTTCGGGCATGTGGGGAGCCGGCAGGTCTTGCGCGCTGGCAGGAGTGGCAAACGCGATGGCGATGCCAATGCTGCCGATCATCAGGGTTTTCAGTGGCATTTCTCGATCCTTCTATAGCCGAATCGAGAGAGAACATATAAAGAACATAGGGCGTAGGAAAATGTTTTGGCGCTGGTGCAGAGCGGAGGCTGCACGGGGAGGGCACCTCAACCGGAGAAGGTCGATGCCCCAGCTAAAGAACAGTCATCAACTCGAACGCCGCGCCCGCACGATTGTCGAACGCCTCAACGGAACATGGCGCCAGGGCAAGGGCATGTGCTGCTGTCCCGCCCACGACGACCGCACACCGTCGCTCAGCGTGACCTTGGGGCGAAAGGCCATCCTGTTCCATTGCTTCGCCGGATGTTCGAATGAGGACGTCATTGCAGCATTGGATCGCCAGGGCGTTCGCAGCCGCGAGCTCTTTGACGGTTCTGGCGCCTTTACCGCCGATCGGCACAATCATGGTGACTTCAGCCCCAATGCGCGACGCTTGTGGCAATCGGCTTCGGCGATCTCCGACAGTCCCGTCGAACGATATCTCTCACAGCGCGGTCTCCAGCGCGCATCTGACCAGTTCCGTTACCTGGAACGTACGCCGCTCGGACCACGCGGGGCAGTTCAATTTATCCCTGCGATGTTGGCGGCAGTCACGACTGACATGGGCATTATCGCAGTACACAGGACATTTCTCGACGTGGCGAGAGGCAAGCTGGCCGGTTTCGAGCGGCCCAAGCGTGCGCTTGGCACCCTTGGCTGTGGTGCCGTCAGACTTGCGCCGGCAGTGCAGGGGCGTCTGGGTCTTGCCGAAGGTATCGAGAGCGCCCTGTCAGCAATGCAGCTCTTCGGGATGGCCAATGCTGCTGGCGGAGAAGGCTCGCGGGGCAAGGTCAAGGGCTCGGAGCAGGGTATCGCTGGCGTTCGCCTCCAGAACCTCCTGCCCCGCGCGCGGGTGCTTTACGCTTCGGCAACCGGCGCGTCCGACGTCAACAATTTGGCCTATGCGATCCGCCTTGGGCTGTGGGGGCCGGAGACCGCCTTCGCCAATCGCGAGGCCTTCGTCGCCGACATTCGTGACGGTGGAATCGCAGCGATGGAGCTGGTCGCCCGGGACCTCAAGTCGCTCGGCCTCTACACCGCGCGCGCATTGTCCTTCGCCGGCGTCGAATACGAGATCCTCGAGCACCGCCTTAGCGAGGATCAGATCGCGGTCTATGATGCCTACGCTGAGGCCTGGGCGATCATTCACGCCAACCTGCGCGAAGCGCTGGAGGCCACGCGGATCGTCGATAGCGAAACCGGGGGGACGCTAAACTCGGGGGCCAAGTCCGCAGCAATGTCGATCTTCGAAGGAACCAAACAGCGCTTCTTCGCGCAGCTGCTTCTTTCGTTGAAGCTGCCCAGCCTGTTGCCAGCCATCGACGCCGCGATTGCCGAGGGGAACGCCGTTGTCGTCCAGCTCGTCTCGACCGCAGAAGCCATGCTCAATCGTCGGCTTGCCGACCTGTCGGACGAGGAACGCGAAGCTCTGGAGATCGATCTGTCCCCGCGGGAATATGTGATCGACTATCTCGCCAAGAGCTTTCCTGTCCGGCTGATGGCCGTCTTCACCGATGAAAATGGCAATCCTCGCTCCGAGCCGATGAGCGACGAGCACGGCGCGCCGATATTGTGCCGATCGGCACTCGCCGCGCGCGACCGGATGATCGAACAGCTCTGCGCCTTGCCCCCAATCGCCACTCCACTTGATGCCATTATCGAACGCTTCGAGGTCGACCAAGTGGCGGAAGTCACTGGTCGCACGCGACGGCTCATCGTCGGCCGTGATGGTCGTCAGAAGCTGCAATCCCGGTCGCCGCGCGCCAACGTCGCTGAAACCGAGGCCTTCATGGACGGGACCAAACACATCCTGGTCTTCTCCGACGCCGGAGGGACCGGACGCAGCTACCATGCAGATCTAGCTGCGAAGAACCAGGCTCGCCGCGTTCACTTCCTGCTCGAACCGGGTTGGCGGGCTGACGCCGCCATCCAGGGGTTAGGGCGGACCAATCGTACCAATCAGGCATCAGCCCCGCTGTTCATGCCAGTGACGACCGATGTGCGCGGTGAGCGCCGGTTCATCTCGACGATTGCTCGGCGGCTCGACAGCCTCGGAGCTCTGACACGCGGGCAGCGCCAGACCGGCGGACAGAACCTGTTCGATCCGTCTGATAACCTCGAAAGCATCTACGCCAAGGAAGCGCTCCACCGCTGGTTCGGCCTCTTGTTCACCGGCAAGCTCGAAGCAGTCAGCCTCGGGCGCTTCCAGAAGCTGACGGGCCTCAGAATCGAAGCTCCTGACGGGTCTATGGTCGATGACCTGCCGTCGATCCAGCGCTGGCTCAACCGCATCCTCGCACTTCCCATCGCTTTGCAGAACGCGATCTTTGACGAGTTCATGGGGCTCGTCGAGGCGCGTATCGATGCCGCCCGTCAGGCCGGCACACTCGATCTGGGCCTTGAGACCATCGCAGTCGAGGACTTCACGGTCATCTCGGACACATTGCTGCGAACCGATCCGGCCTCGGGCGCTACCACCCATCTGTTGGAACTGGAAATCGCCCGGGCCGTGAAGCCGATCACGTTGAAGCGCCTTGAGGAGCTTTATGGCCTCACTGGGCAAAGCCAGCGGCACGTTCGGAACGCCCGATCAGGACGAGTTGCCTTGCTTGTGCCCGCCCGCAGCATTCTTGCCGATGACGGCACGCGCGTGTCCCGCTTCGAGCTGCTGCGCCCGCTGAAGCGCAGTCACATCACTGATGATCAGCTGGCTGAAAGCAGTTGGGAGGGTATCTCCGTTGACGCTTTCCGCGAAGCCTGGGCGGCCGAGGTTGAAGAAGCGCGGTCCAGCCTCAAGCGCGAGCGCCTCTATCTTGCGACGGGCCTCCTGCTGCCGGTCTGGGATAAGCTCCCTTCGGATTTCGTGAGGGTGAGCCGCATCTCGGCGGCGGACGGCCGGTCGCTCCTTGGCCGGGAGGTTCCTCTCCATTGTGTTCCGGAACTGTGCCAGGCGCTGGGTCTGGAACGCGAGCAGACGCTCTCCGCCGATGACATCGTCCAGACCGTCCTGGCGACCGGCCGAGCCATGGAATTTGCCGGCCGTGAGCAGATCATGGTCAAGCGCAGTCTGGTCAATGGCTCACAGCGAATTGAGCTTACCGGGTGGGGCGCTCCGCGGCTCGACTGGTACAAGGCCCAAGGCTGCTTCACGGAAATCATCCGCTACCAGACCCGGCTGTTCGTGCCGATCGAGGGCGCGGCGAGCGTGATTGCCAGATTGGCATCATCCGCATAGACCGTTGCCAAATGGCATTATTGAGCGTATATGCTGCCATATGGAGAAATGCCATGCTGGCTCTGCAACCCGTTGATACTGCCGTTACCGCTTTCCGTCCCGATCCGATTAGCCAGGACGAGGCAGCTGCCATGTTCCGGGCAGTCCTCAATCTGTTCGTCAAATGGGAGCTGACAGACGACCAGGCTGCAACCCTGCTCGACATGCCGGTGCGCTCCTATCGCCGCTGGAAGGCCGAAGGCCCTGGGCGCGTTTCGCGTGATGGGCGTGCGCGTCTCTCCAACCTCATGGGTATCCACAAGGCGCTCCGCATCATCTTCTCGGAGGCGACGCGGGGATATGCCTGGATCAGGGCAGCCAATAACGCGTTCGGTGGAGCCAGTGCGCTCGAAGTGATGCTCGGAGGCGAACTCACCGACATCATGCGGGTGCGTCGCTACCTCGACGCCGAGCGTGGTGGCTGGTGAGCGGAACGGCGGCCATCCCCGTTTCTCGAGTTGAGTGGAAGGGCGCTGTCAGGATCATCCGGAGTGCATTTCCGCCGATCGACCTTTTCGAAGACATCGCTGATCCAGCCGACTGGCCGCTGCTGATCTCGGCAGAGCAGAAGACCAATCCGCGCATCATGGCGACGATTGGCAATCTCGAGCTGGTGCCGATCGATCGCCGCGTTGGCGGCAATGGCGCTTCCTACCTCATGGCACCGTTCACCCATGTCAGCACCGACAGGCCAAGTCGCTTTACCGATGGCAGCTATGGTGTGCTCTATGTCGGCGACCGGTTTGAAACCGCGCTGTTCGAGACAATTCACCACCATGCCCGCTTCATGGCGCGAACCGGGGAAGCGCCTGGATGGACCTCGCAATTCCGGGAGATCGTCATGTCAGTCGATGCTGACCTCCATGATCTTAGAGCTGCAGATGCAGAACCGACCCCGATGCTGGACCCTGACAGCTACGCGGCATCTCAAGCTCTTGCTGCGAATCTCAGGGGCGCGGGATCGGACGGCCTTGTCTATCCGAGCATTCGAAATCCAGGCGGGGAATGCGTCGCGCTCTTCTATCCGGACTGCGCGTCAAATCCTTTGCAGGGGCGCCACTTCGATTATCACTGGGATGGCCAGCGCGTTGACCTTGTCCGCGATGCCGGTTCGGGAGCTGTTTTCCGTATCGTCGATTTGCCGCCCGATCCTGTCTGACCGCATGAGTTGGCCTTCCGGCCGAGTGCTGTAGGATCTGGGAGCATAGTGTCCGGCCAGCAGACTCAAGTCTGCGTACCAGCCTTCACGAGTTCATGAAGGGCTTTGTCCGGCGAAACCGGGCCCTTGTACAGCGGGCTACATGGCGTCTCCGCTAGCTTGGCCGAAATCGCCAGGAGGTCGTCATCATCACCCTTTTCATAGGCATAGGCGGCCAGCCTGAATTCGGCCTGCTTAACGAACTCATTGAGGATGCCGACGACGCTCCGGTTCGCAGTCTTTGCGTACCGGACCTGGTTCATCCGCCAGATTTCCTGGGCAATGAATTCAGATGAGACGCCGTGCTCCTTCAGAATCAGCGCCAATTGTGCCGGGAATCTTAGAGCAAGCGTAGCCGCTGGGGCCAGGGGCATAAGCACGGGAAGCAGCGTGCGCTCAGAAACCAGCAAAGCGACTTGCGGCTTCCAGAACAGCACTGTGGCATACCAGTTGCCCAGGGCGGTGTCGCTTTGTCCGGGCTCAGCGATCTCGGGTTTGATCCGATCAAGCAGCTTCTTGGTGCAGTGGAGGTGAAACATGGCGGCTTAGGATAGTGCTCGCTGTCAAGCGCGTCCACTGACGCTACCGGCCACGCCGCTGGAATAGTTGGAATTGAAGGGACCGACCAAGTCACGCCGTTCCGGGTATTCACGAAAATGGCAGCTTCAGCCCCCAAAGCGGACATAAGGGAGTCATCGGAGAGGGCAAAGGCGGACAGATCGATCCTTTGATGGTGCGGGCCCAAGCATATTGCAGGACGGCCAGCGCGCAAACCTCGATTGGAATTGCAATCGAGCCATTGTCAAGAACCCAAGCGGCGCACATTCGTACTTCATTGACGGGTCGGTGTGCCGAAGGGCGGATTTCTCGCGAGCGCAACTGGTGTGGCATCCGCTGCTTCGGCGAGCAGGTAGTTGATGTAGCTTCGCGTGAGGTTGCAGTAGAGATGCGCTTCTTTGAGCGTCGGAGACACGTCGGCAGCCAACTGCGTGCCATGACGCACACCCCCGCCCGTTGGTGATGAGAGAAATCCGTGCATCTTGGTCATCCAGCCCAGAGCCTCGGCGAGCGCGCCGCCACGGTGATGATTGCGCAGATTTCGGACGATCTCGTTGAAATATTTGCCCTCGATCGTGCCAGTCCCGGTATCCAGTCCTTGGAAGGCGGTGGCGACCGTCTCCAGCAGCCAGAGGATTTCTTGGACCGCGGGTCGCGGCCGCTGCTCGAGAAGCAGCCGGTCGGCTTGATCGAGAGATGCGTGGATCAATTCCACGGCCTGCTCGCCGATCGATCGCTGCGGCGTTTGGACCGGGATCGGAGTCTGAGGATTGCGGGGCAAGAGGTCGGGCGGCCGCACCTCAAAGGGGGCGCCGTGGTCGAACAATATTTGGTTGATGATGTCGACGTCAGGCAGGCCGATGGTGGGATGTTCGCGATGGACCTGTTGGCAGCCGTCCCAGAAAGCTGCGATGAAGGTCGCCGCATTGTCAGCGGAGGTATTCATCGCATTCTGAAGATCGCCTATCGCCCAGCTTTCGTTGGAGCTCCAACTGGTGCCGCCATTGAACTTCGCCTTGAAGAGTTCGAGTATTTCCCAACTGGACTCGGCCTGCGCCGCGATAGCGTGGATGAGCGAGTTGAAAGCATTTACCGCCGGTCGATCCAGTTTTCCTGGCGATCCAAAACGCCATTTGGTCGGCATGTTAAGAATCACGGGCGGCCCCTTCGACGTAAGCTGGTTCTAAGAAACAGTGCCGACATGATCATGCGCGAGACTGATGAACGCCTCCAATGCAGCAGACAGATTGCGGCGGCTAGGATAATAGGTGGTGAGCGGTGCCGGTGATCTGCGCCAAAATGGATGAGGGTTGGCCGCGCCAATATCGGTGCTTTGTAGCTGCAAGAACGCTATGGTTGCGTGGGAGGAATGGATCTTAGCGAGCCTTCCGGGGAGGACATGTGCGGCTAGCCGAAATACGGATCGAGAACTTCAGAACTTTTGGCGAAGGGGACGCCGCGTTTCAACTGACCTTGCCGACCGGCATCGCGGCACTGGTGGGAGAGAACGATTCCGGCAAAACCGCCATCGTTGATGCCATCCGGCTTGTTCTGGGTACACGAGGCCAGGATTACTTCCGGGTCGGCGAGGCGGATTTCCATCAGCCACCGGGCGGCGGCGTGGCCAGGAACGAGATTCGCATTCTCCTGCGGTTCGACGCGCTCAGCGCGAAAGATTGCGGCGCCTTTCTGGAGCATCTCACCCACCTCGACGGCAAGGCCCATCTGTTTCTGCACTGGCAAGCGGTGGCGGGCTCCCGCGGCCCGACTCGACGCTTCACGACCGTAGAGTGCCGTTCGGGTGCCACCGGCGGTGGGCCTGCGTTGGAGGCCTCGGCACGTGCTCTCCTTTGCGCGACCTATCTGCGGCCACTCCGCAACGCCGATCAGGCCCTTTCAGCCGGCCGCGGCTCTAGGCTTGCACAGATCCTCCAACAGACCGAAGAGATCGCGAGCGTCGGCGAGGACTTCAATCCCGCGGCGTTCCCCGAAAATCCAGCGACGTTGAGCGTACTCGGCATCGGCGACTTTGCCAACGAGTTGCTGGAACGTCAGGCCGGGATCGGCAACGCGCGGGCACGCTTGAACGACGATTATCTCGCCAAGCTTTCGTTCGAGGGCGATACGCTGAGAGGCGCGATCTCGGTCAGTGGTGCTCGCGGCGACAAATCCGCACGGCTGCGGCAACTGTTGGAGAAGCTGGAGCTCGATCTGCGTGACGACGGGGTCGCCGACCCGCCCCCGGGGCGCGGCCTTGGCTCCAACAATCTGTTGTTCATGGCATCCGAACTACTTCTCCTCAGCCAAGAAACGGACGGCTATCCCGCATTGCTGATCGAGGAGCCCGAGGCCCATCTTCATCCTCAGCGCCAGCATCTGCTGATCGACTTCCTGAAGCAGAAGGCGATCGTGGATCGAGGTGCCGAACATGGGCTTCAAGTCTTGATGACGACCCACAGTCCATCGCTTGCCTCGTCGCTGAAACTGGAAAACCTCGTTCTAGTTCGTCACGGGCGAGCGTTCCCGATGGGGCCCGAGCACACTCTGCTCGCGCCGGACGACTATGCGTTTCTCGAGCGGTTTCTCGATGCCACGAAGGCGAACCTCTTCTTCGCTCGGGGTGTCATCATCGTAGAAGGCGATGCCGAGAACATCCTCCTGCCGACGCTCGCCCGGCTGATCGGAAGGGATTTGGCGCGCCACGGCGTGTCGGTCGTCAACGTCGGAGGTACGGGCCTGGGCCGATATGGGCGAATTTTTCAGCGCCGCGCGGTGAACGAACAGGGGCTCCTCGACGTCCCGGTGGCCTGCATGACCGACATGGATGTGATGCCTGATTGTGCGGTCGCTATACTTGATCTCACAGCACCGGACGGTTCGGAGCCCGCGAAGAGTAGCAGGCGGTGGCGCAAGAAGGGCGACTTCGAGGGTGACGGCCTTGAGAACCACCGCGCTTCGATTGCTTCCCGCGCCAACGGCCAATCGGTCCGTACTTTTGTCGCCGACGAATGGACTCTCGAATATGATCTAGCGCATTTCGGCATTGCGCGAGAGGTTTGGATTGCCGCGGATCTCGCGATCGCGGACGAACGTATTCATGCGGGTCGAGCGACGGTGGCCCAAGTCCTGCGTACCTCGATGCGCAGCTTCCGCAACCTGCCCGAACTAGACCCTGAGAGCCGCAGCACGCAGGTATATGCGAAGTATCGAGGCGGCGCTTCCAAGGCGATTGCGGCCCAATATCTGGCGGCGTTGCTCGATCGCGCAGCGGAGAAGGGCCGTCTCACTCCGGCCGCACTTCGCGAGCGCCTGCCAGCCTATATACGGGCGGCGATCGACTATGCCACGGGCAATGTCGGCGATGCGCCGGCGTGATCGGCGTATTGGAACTTCTGGCGCGGCCCGTCAGTGACGAGGACGTTGCCGCTGCGTGCGCCAGCCTGGGCTTGCCGCCCTTGGCGTTTCACGGAGCGGACGGCGACGATGCGCGTCTTGCCGTTTTGCGGTCAAACGAATCGATCGACGTCGCAGCTTGCCCCGGTAGCGGAAAGACGACGTTGCTTGTCGCGAAGCTCGCGATCCTCGCGAAACGCTGGACCCCGTCAGCCGCTGGCGTTTGCGTGCTCTCACACACCAATGTCGCCCGGCTGGAGATCGAGAAGAGGCTTGGCGCGGACCCTGCCGGCCGTTCGATTCTTGCTTACCCGCACTTCATCGGTACGATTCACGGGTTCGTGAATCAGTTCATCGCGCTTCCTTGGCTCAGGTCGCAGGGGATCGATGTGGTCGCGATCGACGACGACATTTGCCTCCGCAGGCGATTGCACAAACTGACCCCGCCCCAGCGCTCTCGGGTTTTGCAGACCAAGCGCCGCGAAGATCTCCTTCGCATCATCGACGCCGACCACGATCTTGGCGATATCCCTTGGGGTGGCGGGCTGCTTGGCAAGCACACTGCGACCTATCAGGCGCTCGTTGCCGCATGTCAGGCGACGACGACGGAGGGATATTTCTGCCACGATGACATGATGATTTGGGCGGCACAGGCCCTCGATCGCAATCCCGACTTGCGAAAAGCGGTCCGTCGGCGATTCCCGATGCTGTTCTTGGACGAGGTTCAGGACAATGATGACGTCCAGTCCTCAATCCTCCACCGTCTGTTTATGGACGACGATCAACCGGTCGTGCGTCAGCGTTTCGGCGACATGAACCAAGCGATTTACGGGAGTGCATCCGCAGCCGATGTGGATGGCGCGAACGGCGATGCATTTCCCAACGCAGAAATTTCCATCCCGGTGGCCAACAGCCATCGTTTCGGCAACCAGATCGCGACCCTGGCTGACGGGCTCGCATTGTCCCCTCCCGGCCTCATCGGTCTGCGCGAGCATCCTGAAGCCGAACAGGGCAGACACGCTGCAATTCTGCTCTTCGACACCCAGCATGCCACGGCCGTGCTACCGGCGTTTGCACATCTCCTGACGACGCGGTTCAGTCCCGCAGAGCGCGCGACTGGCATCTTCGCTGCTGTCGGTGCGATCCATCGCGATACTAATCGACCGGACCCGCCAAATTGCGTGGCCCATTATTGGGAGGGTTACGATCATGAGCTTGCCCACATCGAAGGGCGACCTGCCACCCTGATCGGCTATCTCAGGCGCGGTGTCCGGGACGCGGCCGGAACAGGAGATGTTCGTCCCATAACCGAGAAGGCCGCCGACGCCGTGTTGCGGCTGGCGACGATGCTCAACCCGTCCGTTCGACATCCGAAGCTGGCCAACCGCTTCCGCCAGCTGGGTCGGCTTCTCGAACACGATGCTGCGACACTCCGACGGTTTCATCTTTTGTGCTTGAAGGTTGCGGCCGGAGAACTGCCTACGAACGCCCGGGTGTGGCAGAGTTGGAAGAAGCCGATCACAGATATTGCCACCGCTTTGCTGGCGGGCGCCGCAGCGGGAAGTGCGGATGAATTTATGGCGTGGGACGACGAGCTGGGAGCGGTCGGTGCTCTGGCTACGCCGGGCAACATCTTCTCCTACCCGAGCGTGGAGCCTGCGGTCCGGATCAAGGTCGGCTCGATCCATTCTGTCAAAGGTGAGACTCATCTCGCCACGCTCGTCTTTGATACCCACTACAAAGGGTCGCACCTCACTCGGATAAAGGACTGGCTTACGGGCGCGAGATCAGGACTGACCGCCAACAAGCCCGAGCTACGCAAGAGCCTGAAGCAGCATTATGTTGCGGTGACTCGCCCTTCCCATTTGGTTTGCCTGGCCATGCGGAGCGATGCCTTCACGGATGCCGAACTCGTGCTGCTGCGCGCGCGTAACTGGAACATTGGCGACATCGCCAACCATCAGATCGTCTGGCGGCCCTGAAATTGCGTCGCGGACTTTTGCCTGTCCGCACCCTCACTCCTGCGGTGCGGAATGGCCGAGCTCGATCGCCTTTTTTCGCTGGGCTGAAGTCAGCGCTTTCCAGATGCGATGGACGTTGCGCCGGGGCATTGCCCCAAGATCTGCGACATAGCTCGCCTTATCTAGCCGCACCTTGAAGAACGTCGGGTCGTGATCGATTGCGTTGGCCTGCAATCGCCAGAACACCACATTCGCGAATTTCGGCGTCAGCGATTTGTGGATCCGATAGTAAGCGAGCGCATTCGAAAGGATGTCGTTCGCTTCGGTCGCTGCAAGCCGTTCCAGTGCGCGCAGGCAGCTTTCGAGCCTCATCTGCCGCATTCGTTCGGCCAGGGCTTTACGCGCCTCGTCCGGCCCCAGCTCGCGGCCCTCGTCGAAGACAGCGACCTGGAATTTGAGGATGCACTCGGAACCGACGTCGAGGCGGTGACCCGTTTGATCGTTCCGGATCTCGAAATGGTATCGAAGACCCTCCTTGTCGCAAAGGCGGCAGGTCTCCTCCGGAATCTCGTGATCAACTGTTTGGCCGGTGAACTGCCATTCCCGGAAGGCAGCAGGCAAAGTCCCTGCGACCGACAATGGGAGGATATTCTCGGCTACGCGTCTCGGGAAGTTATCCATGCTCGGCATCATCTCCAGCCTGTGCGGGAAGACAACTGCAAATCGACAAGGCCACAGAATATATGAATGTCTGCTCCTGACAGAAGCTGTGAAGGAATCACTTCGTCTGGAAGGCGCCCCAACATCGGATATACCGGCACGGGCTGCGATTACCCGCTAGCGGTCTGTCTGCTCAACTTGACCGACGCGACTGGCGAACGGCAAAATCTGGGCCTTCACAGCGCCTCCGGATCGTGATAGAACAAAACGTGACCTAATTGCATTCCTTAGAGCCTGATCCGAAATTAAGTTGAGTGGTGCCAGCGGGTTAGCTTGACGCGAGC
>NZ_LSIS01000533.1:0-7079 GCF_001556365.1 Blastomonas sp. CCH1-A6
GAGCTTTGCGGTGGCGGGGCTGGTCAGCGATTCGGGCGTCGAGGTCGACGACACGCGGCCCATCGCGACCAGCTTCCCCGATTTCCTGACGCTGCTCGAAAGCGCGCAGGCTGGGGCATGAGCCCGCTCGCCGCCAATATCATCGGCATTATCGGCAGCGTGCTGTTCATGGGCGGCTTCATCTATGCCAACCGGGCCCGGCAGATCGACAAGCTGCTGTTCAACGCGATCAACCTGGCAGGTGCCATCCTGCTGCTCATCTCGCTTTCGGTGCATTTCAACCTCGCGGCCGTGATTCTCGAGACTGCCTGGGGTCTGATCGCGCTATCGGGGATCATCAGCGCGCTGCGTGCGCGGCGCGAGGGGAAACCATCATGAAACGAACCGTCCTTTTCACCCTCCTGCTGACGGGCTGTGCCTCTGCCCCGATGGCCACCCCGCGCCTTGCGAGCGATGCGCAGATCGCCGCGGCCGAAGCAGAGCCCGTCGGCGAGTTCGCGACCGAGATGCGCTGGAACGATCGGATGGCCCCTTTCACCATCCTGGATAACGTTCATTATGTCGGCACCGCCGGGATCGGCGTGTTCCTGGTCACCACGCCCGAGGGGCATGTGCTGATCGATGGCGCGCTCGCGCAATCGGTGCCGCAGATCCTGGACAATATCCGCACGCTGGGCTTCGAGCCCAAGGACGTAAAGTATATCCTCAACACGCATGGCCATTTCGACCATGCCGCAGGGTTGGCGGGCCTGCAGCGCGCGAGCGGCGCCAAGGTCATCGGCAGCGCGGCGGACAAGCCCTATCTGGAGGCCGGGCGTGTCGACCATGGCCCGACAAAGGACGCGCTGTTTCCGCCGGTGCGGGTCGATCGCACGGTCGGAGACGGCGATACGGTCAGGTTGGGCGGGACCACGCTGACCGCGCATCTGACGCCGGGCCACTCGCCGGGATGCACCTCATGGGGCCTGACCGCGAAGGATTCCACCGACACCCCTCGCAAGGTCTTCCTGCATTGCAGCGCTTCGCTGGGCGGCCAGTCGCTGGTGCCGCCCGCCTATCCGGGCATGGCCGACAATTACCGCGCCAGCTTCGCCAAGGTTCGGGCGATACAGGCAGACGTGTTTCTCGCTAACCATGACATGTTCTTCGGCCTGCACGAAAAGCGCGCGCGGCAGCTGGCGGGAGAAAGGGACGCCTTTGTCGATCCGGGCGAGTTGCAGCGGTTCAACAGCGCTATGGAGCAAGGTTTCCTGAAGGCCCTGGCCAAAGAGCAGGCCGCTGCAGACGCGGGCAAGCGGCCATGATCATCGCGGTCGATGGACCTACGGCGAGCGGCAAGGGCACGATCGCCAGGGCACTGGCCAAGCATTTCGGGCTGCCGCATCTCGACACCGGGCTGCTCTATCGCGCTGTCGGTGTGATGGCGGTGAGGCTGGGCGGCGATCCCGACAATCCCGACGAGGCGCTGGCCGGTTGCGCGTTCGACGATGCGCTGCTGAACGACGACCATCTGCGCAGCGAGATGGCAGGTGGCCTTGCCAGCCGCGCCTCGCGTCACCCTGCGGTCCGCCAGGCGCTGCTCGAACGGCAGCGGGCGTTTGCATCGCAACCGGGCGGGGCAGTGCTCGACGGTCGCGATATCGGCACGGTGATCGCGCCCGATGCTGCAGCCAAGCTGTTCGTCACCGCCAGCGTCGCCGCACGCGCCGCGCGGCGCTATCATGAGATGCTGAGCCGGGGCGAACAGGTGACGCTGGAGGAGATCGCGGCAGACCTCGCCGCACGTGATGCGCGCGATTCCGGAAGGGCGGTCGCGCCGCTCAAGCCCGCCGATGACGCGCTCTTGCTTGATACCAGCGATTTGACTATAGGGCAGGCCGTTCAAAGGGCCATAGAGCTGGTGAACGGCAGGACAGAAGGCGGCCCAGCCGCCCGACCTTAGATGTTTCGATCATCGTGAACATCGCACGCGCCGCAAGCGGTCCGGGCGAGCGTTCGCGCTGTTTGCATATCTGCTGCTGTCCCCCGCAAACATGCGCTTTTCGGGCGCTTTCCGGTGCATTCGGCCCGGGGGGCAGGTTCAGCCAAGACCGCCGGAGACAACCGGCTGGCCGGACAAAACTGTGTTAAGGAACGTTGGATTTATGGCCTCTACGGCATTTCCCAGCCGCGATGATTTTGCGGCACTTCTCGACGAATCGCTGGGCGGCGCTGCCGCTGTCGACGGCGGATTCGAAGGCCGCGTCGTCAAGGGCACGGTCACTGCAATCGAAAACGACAAGGCCGTCATCGACGTCGGTCTGAAGTCGGAAGGCCGCGTGGCGCTGCGCGAGTTCGCCGCCCCCGGTCAGGACCACGGCCTGAAGGTCGGTGACGAAGTCGAAGTCTATGTCGACCGGATCGAGAATGCCGATGGCGAAGCGATGCTGTCGCGCGACCGCGCACGCCGCGAAGCCGCATGGGACAAGCTGGAAAATGAATTCGGCGAAGGCAAGCGCGTCGAAGGCGTGATCTTCGGTCGCGTCAAGGGCGGCTTCACCGTCGATCTCGACGGCGCCGTCGCGTTCCTGCCCGGCAGCCAGGTCGATATCCGCCCCGTGCGCGATGTCACCCCGCTGATGGACATTCCGCAGCCCTTCCAGATCCTCAAGATGGACCGTCGTCGCGGCAATATCGTCGTCTCGCGTCGCGCCGTTCTGGAAGAAACCCGTGCCGAACAGCGCACCGGCCTCATCCAGTCGCTGGCCGAAGGCCAGATCATCGACGGCGTCGTCAAGAACATCACCGATTACGGTGCGTTCGTTGACCTGGGCGGCATCGACGGCCTGCTGCACGTCACCGACATCAGCTACAAGCGCATCAACCACCCGAGCGAAGCGATCAGCATCGGCGAAACCGTCAAGGTGCAGATCATCCGTATCAACCAGGATACGCAGCGCATCTCGCTGGGCATGAAGCAGCTCGAAAGCGATCCGTGGGAAGGCGCCAGCGTCAAGTATCCGGTCGGTGCGAAGCTTTCGGGTGCCGTCACCAACATCACCGAATATGGTGCGTTCGTCGAGCTGGAGCCGGGCATCGAAGGCCTGGTGCACGTTTCGGAAATGTCGTGGACCAAGAAGAACGTCCATCCCGGCAAGATCGTTTCGACCAGCCAGGAAGTCGATGTCATCGTTCTGGAAGTCGATGCCGAGAAGCGCCGCATCTCGCTGGGCCTCAAGCAGGCACAGTCGAACCCCTGGGACGCCTTTGCAGAAAAGCACCCGGTGGGCAGCGTCGTCGAGGGCGAAGTCAAGAACGCGACCGAGTTCGGTCTGTTCATCGGCCTGGATGGCGATGTCGACGGCATGGTCCACATGTCGGATATCGCCTGGGGCATCTCGGGTGAAGACGCGCTCAACCTGCACCTCAAGGGCGAGCAGGTTAAGGCGATCGTTCTCGACGTCGATGTCGAGAAGGAGCGCATCTCGCTGGGCATGAAGCAGCTCGAAAAGGGTGCTCCGGCCGTGGGCGGCGCCGACAGCTCGAACCTGCGCAAGAACGAAGTCGTCACCGTCACTGTGCTCGAAGTGCGCGACGGCGGCCTGGAAGTCCAGGTTGGCGAAGACGGCGCGACCGGCTTTATCAAGCGCAACGATCTGGGCCGCGACCGCGACGAACAGCGTCCCGACCGCTTCCAGGTCGGCCAGAAGCTCGACGCGATGGTCACCGGTTTCGATCGCTCGCGCAAGCCGACCTTCTCGGTCAAGGCGCACCAGCTGGCCGAAGAAAAGCAGGCTGTTGCACAGTACGGTTCGTCCGACTCGGGTGCGTCGCTGGGCGACATCCTCGGCGCCGCTCTCAAGCAGCGCGAAGACTGATCCCAAGGGTCTTCCCCGTGCGTCAGTGCGGGTGACGTTTCAAAAAGGGGCATCGGCTTTCGGCCGGTGCCCTTTTTTGTGCAATCTGGCGCGAATAGCAGCAGCGCCCCCAAGAACAGCGTTGAAACCAATCACGATTTCTGACAGCATTTGACTGCCTGTCGACTGGCATCAGCGCTGGGCACTTGCATCTGCGTTTCCGTTATACGGGTCAGACGCATTGGCTTGTCGGGGGGCTGGTCAATTGATTGTGGGATGTGGTGTGAGGGACGCCGCAGCCTGGCATCCCGTCGTGTAATCGATTGCAGGAGATTGACCATGATACGATCGGAACTGCTGCAGCTGTTGGAGGAAGAAAATCCAGGGCTCCGGTCAGACGAGATCGAAAAGATCCTCGATATCTTCTTCGACAACATCATCGAGCGACTGGCTGAAGGCGGACGGGTCGAATTGCGGGGCTTCGGAGCCTTTTCCACCCGCGCGCGCGAGCCGCGCAAGGGGCGCAACCCGCGTACGGGCGAAGCCGTCGACGTGCCCGCCAAGCGCGTGCCGTATTTCAAGCCCGGCAAGGAAATGCGCGCCCGGCTCAACGCCGATTGAGCAACCAGACGGAGCGGGCAGGCAAGCTACGGACTTGCCGCGCTGCTTTATCCCGGCTTATAGACCCCTGCGCCGTGCGGGCGTGGCGAAATGGTAGACGCAACGGACTTGAACATCATGTGAGTGCGCGCGGGGAAACCTGCGACGTAGAACTGCTCAAATTCGGGGAACCCTGTCAAATGGCAATCCCGAGCCAAGCCCGTGCCTCGCGGCCGGGAAGGTGTAGAGACTAGACGGGCAGCACCTAAACCCTGAAATGCCAGGGCAGGGTGAAGGGATAGTCCAGACCCCGAACGCGCCCCAGGCGGCGCGGCGGCGAAAGCCGTGGCGGGTAAGAAAATCCGTCGGGCTTTGCCCGTGGGGGTTCGAGTCCCCCCGCCCGCACCAGGCCTGCCGACAGGGCAGGCGCTCCGCGCCGGATCAGGCGGCGTTGCGCCCTTGCAGTGGATCGCGGCTGCTGATCGCACAATTGCGTCCCGATGCCTTGGCTTCATAGAGCGCCGCATCGGCGCGGGCATACAGTGCCTTTGCGCTGTCGCCAGCGCTCCAGCATGCAACGCCCAGGCTAGCGGTGATGTTCAGCGTCAGATTGCCATGCACTTGGAACGGCTGGCGCGCGATCGCGGCGCGGATGCGTTCGGCAATGGCATCGGCGATGACTGGTCGCGCGCGGTCGAGGATGACCATGAACTCTTCGCCGCCCATCCGACCGATCATGTCGCCCGGCCGCAGCAGCGACTGCACCCGACTGGCCAGCGCCCGCAGCGCATCGTCGCCGGCAACATGGCCGTGGCGGTCGTTGATCGTCTTGAACCGGTCGATATCGAGCACGATGACCGCGAGCGACCCACCGGTGCCCATGCGCTCGAGCCGGGCGTCGAGATCGCTCAACACTTTGCGCCGGTTGGCAACACCGGTCAGTGGGTCGAGTTCCGACAGGATGCGCAGCTTTTCATTGGCATCGTTGAGCGCCCTGGTGCGTTCGGCGACGCGCTGCTCCAGTTCGCCATGCGAGGTGCGGATCGCACCGGCCAGCGTCTCGAAGCGCGAGACGAGCCGGGCAACCTCGTTGCCGGTGCGATCATCGGCGGGCATCTCCAGCATCGCATCGCTGGCCAGGCCGCGCGTGATCCGTTCCGCTTCGCGCGTCAACCGCCGCAGCGGCTTGGCGACCAGATGGCGCAGCACCAGCACCACGATCAGCAGACAGCCGGCCAGCGCGATCACCGCCATGGCCGCGATACGCGGGATCGGGCGCAGCGCCCTGGCCAGGATCAGCTGCTCGGGCTTGACGGTGAGCGCATACCAGCCCGGGCCGGGCACCTGGTGCAGCGACACATAGGCATCGAGAGCCTCTGCCTTGCCGACATAGCCATTCTGGCCATGGCGACGCACCAGCGCCCAGATCGCAGCCAGGTCGGACCGTGCGCTGTTCGTGATGTCCAGATATTCCCCGGTCTTGCGGCTGTTCTGCCGCGTATAGCCGGGATGATAGATCAGCCGCCCCTCGCGCGAGATCAGGATAACCTGTTCTTCTGCGGAGTCGGCAAAGCGCCCTGCCGGGGCAATCTCGTCGAGCGGCATCGACGTGCCGAACGTGCCGATATGCCGCATATCGCGATCGACCGGGGTCATGCAGCCCGTCGTCCAGACCTCCCGATATTTCAGCGAGATCAGCGATTGCAGTCCGGTGCAGCGCATCGCGCGCGCAGGATTGGCCGCGATGGTCGAAATGGTCGCGAACTCGCGGTCCTGAAACGCGAAGTCCGCAGGCGCGGTCTGGCGATAGAATTCCAGCCGGTCGGGCCGGTCAGGCGCGAAGATGACGATGCCGTTGCGCGGCGTGAAATAATAGAGGCTTTCCAGATCGTGACGGCTGCCCTCGCTGAGGCGGCGGATGGCCAGGGTCGCGGCCACGATGTCGCGCACCGCGCCATCGTCCTGGTCGATCCCGGCAGGGATGAAGCCCGCCATGCCGTGCACCATCCCGATCGCGGTCGGGCCGCCGGTGAACATCCTGTCGATGCTGCGCCGCGTGCCGTCGGGGCGCAGCGGATAGAGCGCCTCGAACGCGCGCCGCGCCTCAGCATCGGTCAGCGCGGCGTGCTCTTCGCGGAACAGCTCGACCGCGCGTGTCTGCGTCCGCTGGATGCGATCGAACCGGTCGGTCAGTTCGTGCACCACTGCGGCATTGCGCTGGTCGAGCCGCGCCAGCGATTCGTCGATCGCCTTGGCGCGCTCCTGCGAAAAGGCGACTAGCGCGGTCGCAGCGATCATCAGGGTAAATCCGATGGCGAGGCTCAGCGCCGTGCGCGAGCTGACCGACATCGAACGAAACCATGGCGAGAGGCGGGCAAGCATGGCGCCTTGTGGACGATTTTGGTTAATTTACTGCAAAGCCTAGCACTTTCCTCCCGGACTGGCGGGATTATCCTATCCGCAACGGTTCGGCCGGGCCTATCCTGGCGACAGGGGCCGGGTTGTGATGCGGGTCATGGTTTGACCGGATATTGCCGCTACGATAATGTGGGCCAGGGTCGTTGGCGGTTCCTGACTGGAGAGGCTGAACGATGGAAAACAGGTTGATGAAATCGGGCATGCAGGCGCTCGCGCTGACGGCGG
>NZ_LSIS01000534.1:0-238 GCF_001556365.1 Blastomonas sp. CCH1-A6
AACGGTTGCGCCCGCTTGAGGCGCAGGTGTCAGAGACCGACGAGATTCCCGACGATCTCGTCCAGGACATGCGCGATCTGGGCCTGTTCGGCCTGTCGATCAGCGAGGAATATGGCGGTCTCGGCCTCAACATGGAGGAAGAGGTCCGCATCGCCTTCGAACTCGGGCGCACCTCGCCCGCGATGCGATCGACCTTCGGTACCAATGTCGGCATCGGCAGCCAGGGGCTGGTGATGGA
>NZ_LSIS01000535.1:0-652 GCF_001556365.1 Blastomonas sp. CCH1-A6
GCGCCCCGCCGAGCAGCGCAGCAGCGAGGAAGGCGAAGGAGGCGGCCGTTCCAAGCGTCGCCGTCGGCGTCGCGGCAAGCGCGGGCGGCGCGATGGCGATCAGCCTCAGGGCGAAATCGGTAGCGAGGCGCAGATCGATAACAGCGAACAGGTCGCTGAACCGGTCGCATCGGCTGACGCCGAAGCCCCGGCCGAAGCCGAAGCAACCGAAGCCGTCGAGACCACCGAAGATGGCGGCGAGGCCAAGCCGAAGCGCGCCCGCCGTGGTCGCCGTGGCGGTCGCAACCGCAAGAATGGCGAGGCTGGCGAAGACAGCGTCGAAACCGCTGGCGACGACGCTGCGGCAGAAGCCCCTGCCGAGCCGGTGAGCGAGGAAGCAGCAGCGCCTGCCGAAGCCCCCGCAGAGCCTGAGGCCGAGCCGGTGGCCGAAAAGCCCAAGCGCAAGCGCGCTTCGCGGGCGAAGAAGCCGGCCGTCGAGGCAGAGGCAGAGGCTCCCGCCGAAGCGCCCGCTGCCGAGGCTGAGCCTGCTGCGGAAGCCGAACCTGTCGCCAAGCCCAAGGCCAAGCGCGCGCCGCGCAAGAAGGCAGCGCCGAAGGCCGAAGCCGCCGAAACGGTTGCAGCCGAACCTGCGCCCGAGCCGGTGGCCGAGGCA
>NZ_LSIS01000536.1:0-8877 GCF_001556365.1 Blastomonas sp. CCH1-A6
CTGCGCCACCCTGCACCCGGTCGTACAGCCGCGCAAAGGCCGCCGCGGTGCCGGGCGATGCCGCCAGCCAGTCCTCGATCTCGCCGGGCTCGACACCGAGATCGGCAAAGATCGGATCGGCCATGCGCCGCCGCATCGGCCCCAGCCCGCCTCCCGGCTCATCCCCGGTCAGATCGCGCGGATCGACATCGAAGCGCTCGGCCAGAGTCAGCATCAGGCGTGCGCTGACCGGGCGCAGGTTGCGCTCGAGCAGGTTGAGATAGCTCGGCGAGATGTCGAGCCGCTCGGCCATGGCGGCCTGGGTGAGACCGGCATTGCGGCGGAGGCGACGCAGCGCGGGCCCGGCGTGAAGCGAAGGTTCGACCATGGCGCAGCTTTGTAACAATCATGACAAACTGACAAGGCTTTCGCCGGTACCAGTGGCGATATCCGCCGATTTTTTGTCAATTTGTGCTGCCAAAGCCGGTTTATGCCATTAGCGATGAAGCGACACAGCTGGGACGAGCTAGCAGGAGAGGATCTGGGTGAGCGGGGCAATCCCGCCACCCTGCCTTTCTGCCGGACCATAAGAGTTTGCACGAGCTTTCCTGGGGAGGAAAGACATGCCGCCGGAAGCTTCGGTTTTCGGCGGCATTTTCGTGGCCTGGCTAATTATCTTACAGATCGGCACCGAATGTTAACCGCTCGCTGCGATGCTTGGCAGCAATGGCGGCACAATGAGGGTAATGCGCAGTGCTCAAACAAGTCATGCTGGGATCGGGCGGCATCATGCTGGCCGCAGCAATCTTTGCGTCATCCGTCGATACGGGGAGCCGCCCCGCCGAACCCGCAGCCGAAGCCCTGTCGCCCCCAACCGTGGCTGAAGCTCCGACCACAACGATTTCGGATGGCACGGCACACACGGTGCAACCTCCACCATTCATCGATCAACCGACAGGCGACTCACAATTCGGTGCACCAATGGTCTCTGCACAGCCCGTTGGCGACGGCGTGGCTCCCCCACCGATTGGCGGGGGAATTTCGGAACCGGAAGTCATCACACCTGACAAGTGAGCCGGACGGTCTGAACGAAGGATTGGCGAAAGGGCCGAACCGCCAGCATCCCCACTAAAGGCAGGCGCGCGTGAGATAGCTGCGCGTATCCGCATTGATCAGCGCGGCATGGCCGTAATTCGGGTGGGTGATCTGCACCATCGCGACATTGCCCGCATCGTGCCAGGCCGCGATCGCGGCATCGTCGAGCGGGAAGTGCAGGAAGTGCACCGCGCTCGCCTTGCCCGAGGCGCTGGTGCGCTCGACATCCTGTTCGGGCACGGCGGCAATGCGGATGGCGCCGATGGTCAGGAAGATATGCTCCTCGACCCCGCCGATCGTGCGCAGGAACGCGTCGCGCCGCTCGGGATTCTCGATCTCGAACATCAGCGTCGCGGTCAGCTCGCGGCCATTGGGCACCATCGGGTTATAGGCTGCCAGTTCGTCGGCCAGCTGCTCCTCGCCGCCCTTCTCGATGCGCAGCATCTCCTGGATCTGCAGCCACATGCTGTCCCAGCTTTCGAAGGTAATCATCGCATGCGGGCCGATCGCCAGGCGCGAGAATTTCTTGGCCAGGATGCTTTCCTGGCGCTTGTCCTTGCGGATCAGCTCGTAATCGGCGAGGTCCATGATGTCCTCGCGGGTGATGGAACGGCGGTCCCTGGGCATCGTCTTTTCCATATCCGTTAGAGTCCGTAAGCCTTGGCCATCAGTTCAACGGGATGGCCGATCCGTTCGGGCAGTTTTGCCGCCCCGCCCTGCTCCATCACCTGCTTGAGGTGCGATCCGGCGAGCGGGCACTCGCTGACCATGTAATCGGGCGCGGTCTTTTCGAGCGAGCGCACCGTCGGGCGCGCGAGCTTCACTGCCGTGTCGAAATTCTGCTGGTAGATGCCCCATTTGCCGCCATGGCCGGAGCAGCGCTCGGTCAGCACGGGCTTCGCCTCGGGGATGAGCTTCAGCATCTCCATCGCCTTGGGGCCCATGTTCTGCGCGCGCGAATGGCAGGCGAAATGCACGCCGATGCTGGCGTCCATCGCCTCGACCGGAGTGAGCCCCGCCTGTTTCGACAGCTTGACGATATATTCGCTGATATCGTGCGTTGCGGCGGAGAGCTTCTTGATGTCCTCGTTGTCCGGTTCGATCAGCGGCCATTCGAACTTCATCATCAGCGCGCAGCTCGCGGTGATTGCGACCACGTCATAGCCCTGGTCGATCAGCGGCGCGAAATGCGCGGCGACGCGCGCGGCAGCACTGGCGACGGCGGGAATGTCGCCATTCTCCAGCTTGGGCATCGCGCAGCATTCGGGATGCTCGATCCGCACTTCGACACCGTTATGCGCCAGCACCTTGACCGCCGCCTCGCCCGGCGTCTGGTCGTTGAACTGGTCATAGCAGCTGGCATAGAGCGCGACGCGACGACCAAAGCCGGGTGCATCCGGATTGGGCGCAGGCACCAGCGCAGCGGCGCGGTTGGTCAGCGGGATGTCGGCGAACTTGGGCAGGTGCGCGCGCTTGTCGATGCCCAGCATCGACTGCATGATGCCGCGCGTCGTCTCGCTCTTGCCATCGGTCGCCCAGTTGGCGACGTCGGACAGCACGCTGCCGAGCTTGCCGTTGCGATCGGTCTCGGCGAGCAGCGTATCGGCCTTGGACGTCATGCCTTTTCGATGTTCGACCGCGCGATAACGCAGCATCAGATGCGGAAAATCGAGGTTGAACTCGTGCGGCGGCACATAGGGGCACTTCACCATGAAGCACATGTCGCACAGCGTGCAGGCGTCCACGACCTGCTTGATCTGCCCGGCGGACAGGTCCTCGACCTCCTCGTTCGGGCTTTCGTCGATCATGTCGAACAGCTTGGGGAAGCTGTCGCACAGGTTGAAGCAGCGGCGGCAGCCGTGGCAGATGTCGAACACGCGGCGCAGCTCGGCATCGAGCGCGGCCTCGTCATACCAGGATTCCTCGCGCCACGGCAGCACATGCCGCGTCGGCGCATCGAGGCTGCCTTCCTTGTATTCGGTTGCCATCGCGGATCCCCTGTCAGGCTAGAATGACGTGATTGCTCTCCCCCCGCGAGCGGGGGTTTGGACTGGACAGAAAAATGGCCTGCGCTTCGTGCCGAAGCACGAAGACGCAGGCCGAGTTGTCGTTCAACTGAAACTCAGGCTTCGGCCAGCAGCGCGTCGAGCGTCTTCTGGAACTTGCCGGCATGGCTCTTTTCCGCCTTGGCCAGCGTTTCGAACCAGTCTGCAATCTCGTCGAAACCTTCATCGCGGGCGGTCTTGGCCATGCCCGGATACATGTCGGTATATTCGTGGGTTTCGCCCGCGATCGCCGACTTCAAGTTGTCGGCGGTGGTGCCGATCGGCTCGCCGGTAGCGGGATCGCCGCAGGCTTCGAGGAATTCGAGATGGCCGTGCGCATGGCCGGTTTCGCCTTCCGCGGTCGAGCGGAACACGGCGGCAACGTCGTTATGCCCTTCGATATCGGCCTTCTGGGCGAAATACAGATAGCGGCGGTTGGCCTGGCTTTCGCCGGCAAACGCATCCTTGAGGCACTGTTCGGTCTTCGATCCCTTGAGTTCCATGGTCATCCCTCTTCGTGTGATTCAAAACCCTGATACGCCAAGGGTTAAGGCCATGCCGGGCGGCACGCCATGTGATTTTCTTGAACAGAATAATCGATAAAATCGATCAGCGTGATTGATAATGTTTCTCAATTACCGGCAATCATCGCCATTTTGGGGGAAAACTTCCGCAATCCCCGTGACGAACGCAAAAACTGCCGTTAAACCGCCGCCACCGAAATCATATCAGAAGGGACGTTTCCTCATGAACAATGCTGAACTTGCAGAGAAAATTGCCGCCGACCACGGCGTGACCAAGGCGGATGCCCGCAAGCTGGTCGATGGCGTTTTCGCTGCAATCGCTGATGCTGCTGCTGCTGGCGAAGAAATCTCGATCAACGGCTTCGGCAAGTTCAAGGTCAAGGCGACCCCGGAGCGCGAAGGTCGCAACCCGGGCACCGGCGCCACCATCACCATCAAGGCCTCCAAGAAGCTCGGCTTCACCCCCGCAAAGGCGGTGAAGGACAAGCTGAACGGCTGATCCGTTCCGGCCTGCGCCGAACGACAAAGGCCTCGCCCCGATCGGGCGGGGCCTTTTCATTTGCCCCCAGCATTTGGCCGCGCGCCCGTTGCAACCGCCGGTTCAAGGCGATAGGGCCTCAACCCGTGGGCGCATCGATCGACATAGGTCTGGATGAGACAGGGCGGCCTGTCGGCATCGATATCGAGGAATTGCTGGCGACCAGGCTTCTGGTTCAGGGCAATTCCGGATCGGGCAAGTCGCATCTGCTGCGCCGCCTGCTCGAGGAGAGCGCCGGGCTCGTACAGCAGGTGATCATCGACCCCGAAGGCGATTTTGCGACACTGTCGGACGCCTTTTCGCATCTGGTCATCGATGCGGGCGACTATAACGAGCGCGAGATCGCGCGCATCGCCGCGCGCATTCGCGAGCACCGCGCTTCGGTGATCCTCAATCTCGAATCGCTCGAACTCGAAGCGCAGATGACCTGCGCCGCGACTTTCCTCAACGCCATGTTCGATGCCCCGCGCGAACACTGGTATCCCGCGCTCGTCGTGGTCGACGAAGCGCAGATGTTCGCGCCTTCGGTCGCGGGCGACGTGCCCGATCCGGTGCGCCGGGCCAGCCTGTCGGCGATGACCAACCTGATGTGCCGCGGACGCAAGCGCGGCCTTGCCGGCGCGATCGCGACGCAGCGCCTGGCCAAGCTCGCCAAGAATGTCGCCGCCGAGGCGAGCAACTTCCTGATGGGGCGCACCTTCCTGGACATCGACATGGCGCGCGCCGCCGACCTGCTGGGCATGGAGCGCCGCCAGGCCGAACGCATCCGCGATCTGGAGCGCGGCTGCTTTCTGGGCCTGGGTCCGGCCATCTCGCGCCGCCCGGTGACCACGCGGATCGGCGCCACCCGCACCACCAGCCGCACCGGCACGCACAAGCTGCTGCCGATGCCCGAAGCGCAGGGCGAGGATCTGCGCGACATGCTGCTCGCCGCCGGTGCCAATGATGCGCCGGTGCCGATGCCGCCGCCGCGTCCCGCGCCGGTCGCGGCCGACGAGCTGATCGGCAGCATCGCGCCTGCCCCTCTGCCGATGCCGGAGCAATCCGCCATGTTCGCCGCGCGCAAGGAGGCGGAGGACGCCGCCGACGCGATCGATGCCGAAGCGGTGGTGGTCGCGGTGCTCACCGACATGCTCGCCGATGGCAACATTGCGAACCAGACCGAGGCGCTGCTCTATCAGGATTTCTCGGTGCGCTGCCGGATGCAGCGGCTGATCCGCCCGCCGCTCGACATGGAAGGCTTTCGCCAGCGGTTGGCGCTGGCGCGCGGCGGCATCCTGGATCCGGCGGACCCGGCGTGCGCGCCGCTGCTCGAGGCTGCGACCCGGTTGCCGCAGGAAATGTATGCGCCCTTCCTGCTGATCGCGCGCGCGGCGATGGATGGCCAGCCCTGCCCCGACGATGCCGCTCTGGGCCGCGCCTATGGCACCAGCTCACCTGGGCGCATCCGGCGGCTGATCGAATATATGGAAAAGCAGGGCGTCATCGTCGTCCGCGCCGATTTCGGCGGACGGCGATCGATCGGCATTCCCGACCTGGGGCTGAGCACCGGGGCGGAGTAGCGCTCTCCGCGCCCAAGGAAATCGTCACCCCCGCGCAGGCGGGGGTCCCGCTTCTCAATCAACGGTGCGCGTTGAAGCGGGATTCCCGCTTTTGCTGGAATGACGATGGAAGGGATAGTCTCTGATCAGAACTCCGTCGCCTCGAAGCGCACCGGCTCGCCGATCGCGCTGTCGGCCAGCGTATCTTCCCACATCACCCGGTGCCCGCGGATGATCGTGCCGATTGGCTTGCCGGTCAGCTTCATGCCGGTGAACGGGCTCCAGCCGCAGCGCGACTGCAGCCAGTCCTCGGTCACCGTCCAGCGCTTCTTGAGATCGACGATGGTGAAATCCGCATCATACCCTGCCGCGATCCGCCCCTTGCCGACCAGCCCGAAGATCCGCTGCGCCCCCGCCGAGGTCAGATCGATCAGCCGCTGCATCGACAGCCGCCCATGGTGCATGTGATCGAGCAGCAACGGCAGCAGCGTCTGCACGCCCGGCATGCCGCTCGGCGTATCGGGATAGGTCTTGGACTTCTCCTCGATCGTGTGCGGCGCATGATCGGAGCCGATGACATCGGGCACGCCCTGCGCCAGCCAGTGCCACAGGCCGTCGCGATGCGCACCGCTGCGGATCGGCGGGTTCATCTGCGCATAGGTGCCGAGCCGGGGATAGGCCTCCTCGCCCGCCAATGTCAGATGCTGCGGCGTCACCTCGCAGGTGGCGATGTCCTTGTGCTGCGCGATCAGCTCGAGCTCTGCCGGCGTCGTGATGTGCAGGATGTGGATGCGCCGCTTCGCCTCGCGTGCGAGGCGGAGGATGCGCCGCGTCGCCAGGATCGCGCTCTCGTCGTCGCGCCAGACCGGGTGCGACGAGGGATCGCCGGTAACGCGCAGATCGGCGCGCTCGTTCATGCGGAACTCGTCTTCGGCATGGATCGCCACGCGGCGTTTGCCGTTCGCCAGCACACGGGCGAGCGCGCCATCGTCGGCCACCAGAAGATCGCCGGTCGAAGCGCCCATGAAGATCTTCACCCCCGCCGTGCCGGGGAGGCGCTCCAGCTCCTTGAGCGACTCGGCGTTGGACGAGGTCGCGCCGACATAGAAGGCATGGTCGCACCACATGCGGTGATGCGCGCGCGCAAGCTTGTCGGCGACGCGATCGGCGGTATCGGTATTGGGCTTGGTGTTGGGCATTTCGAACACGGCGGTGACGCCGCCCATCACCGCGGCGCGGCTGCCCGATTCCAGGTCCTCCTTGTGCTCGAGCCCCGGCTCGCGGAAATGCACCTGGCTGTCGATCACGCCGGGCAGCACGTGCAGGCCGGTGCAGTCGATCACCTTGCCCGCATCGCCGCCGAGCGCACCGATGTTGGCGATCCTGCCGCCGATGACACCGATATCGGCGGAGACCGGTCCGCCGGGCAGATACACGGTGCCGTTCTTGACGATCAGGTCATAGCTCGCTGTCATCGCATCTCTCCGCTTGAAACTGGCTGAGCGATACGCATGTTGAGCGCCATGTCCACCCCTACCCTGCTCGCCCGCCGCGCCCTTATCCGCCTGTCGCCCACCGACCCGCAAGAGGATGTCCGCGGCTTCCTGCAGGGGCTGGTGACGCAGGACACGAAGGCGGTAGCGCCCGGAAAGCCGCAATATTCCGCGCTGTTGACCGCGCAGGGCAAGGCGATGTTCGATTTCCTGATATGGGACGATGGCAGTGATGTGCTGATCGACTGTGAGGCGGAACACGCGGATGCGCTCGCCAAGCGGCTGACAATCTATCGCCTGCGCCGGAAGATTTCTATCGCGCGCGACGCGGCGCTGTCGGTGCACTGGTCGCCCGAGCCCGTACAAGGTGCTACGCCCGATCCTCGCCTGGCTGCGCTCGGCTGGCGTTGGCTGGCACCGGCGAGCGACGCCCCCTGTGCCGATGACGCGTGGAAGGCACACCGGCTGGCTCTGGGTGTTCCCGAGGGTGCGGGCGAGCTCGGCGATATCCTCTGGCTCGAAACAAATGCGGTGGAATTGAACGGCGTCAGCTTCACCAAGGGTTGTTATGTCGGACAGGAAAATACCGCACGGATGAACTGGCGGCAGAAGGTCAACCGCCGCATCGTGGTGTTACCGATCGCCGAGGCCGACGCAAAACGCCAGAAAATCGGCTATCCCGAACTCGGCTGGAGCGTCGAGCACCGCCGCGTCGAGGATCTGGACCCGGCGCGGTTGCCCAGCTGGTTGCAAACCGCGCAAGCCTGAATGCAGCATTTGATAAAGTACAAAATTTATTGTATAACTGTTATAGCTCCACAACTCAGCAAGGCTGAAACCGATGTCGCGTCCGCTCAACGACCATGAAGCCATCCGCTCCCAGCTGATGGACGCAGCCGAGGACATGGTCCGCACGCGCGGCGCGATCAACCTTTCGCTGACCGAGGTCGCAGCGGCCTGCGGCATGTCGCAGTCGAGCTTCTATCGCTATTTCGCATCGAAAGAGGCGTTTTTCGAGGCGATTGCCGGGCGCTGGTTCGAGGAATTGAACCAGATCATGGAGGACGTCGTCGCCTCCGACCTGCCCCCGCGCGAGAAGCTGTTCGAATTCTTCGCGCGCCGCGTCGCGGTCAAGCGCGCGCGGTTCGAGGCCGACCCCAACCTGTTCCGCGCCAATATGGACCTGGGCGAGGAGCATTGGGAGGTGATCCGCGGCTATGTCGACCTGGCCGACCATTATATGGCGGTGATCCTGGGCGAGGCGATGGCCGAGGGCTATTTCCCGGGCTATGACCTCGACCATGTCGTGTCGCTGACCAATCTGGTGATGCAGCCGTTCTGCAACCCGTTCGTGATGATGGACATGATCCGCACCGCGACGCCTGACAATCTGCGCATCGTCGTCAACACCCTGTTCGATGGGCTGGGCGCTGCCCAGGCCATCCAGGATGCCGAGAACGTGACGCCGCTGCGCGCGATTTCCTGACTGCACCACGTGGCGCACCGCGGCTCTTGCCAACGCCCCCGGCTTCTGGCAAGGGGGCGCTCCGCACGACACCGCAAGGCCGGTGATTCCGTGATCGGGCGCGTAGCTCAGTGGTAGAGCACACCCTTCACACGGGTGGGGTCGCAGGTTCAATCCCTGCCGCGCCCACCATCTTT
>NZ_LSIS01000537.1:0-828 GCF_001556365.1 Blastomonas sp. CCH1-A6
CCATCTCTCGCCAGCGGCTCAGACAGCCACGGGACGAGGCCCGCATCAATCGCAATGCCCAGTGTCCTTGCGAGGCGGCAGGCTCGAGCGATTGACCCGTCTGGAACATCGAGCGCCCTTTCAATGTGCCCAAGGGTTTCGCCAGCGCCAGGCGCACAGACCGCGTGAAGCTTGCCCGGCTGTGCCGTGATGGCAAAAGGCCAAGTCATCGCGACACCGACAACCCGTTCATCGAGAACAAGCAGGGTGTCACCGGCTGCGATGCTCTCGTCGGTCTGCACGGCGTCGTAGGCATTGCCCGTCGAGGCGAACGCATGGATCCGCCAGACGCTGAAGGCGAAGCGCTCGCTGTCGGTCAGCATGGCAGGCTCGCTTCGGAAAAGGCGCGCTGCGCCGCCTCCGGAAAGGCTGCGGTGAGGTTCCGGTGAAGCGGTCCGGAGGACGCTGGGAAGAATGCGCCGGTGCTGCTCGGCCGTGTGATCCGCAGCGCGCTTGCGACGGCATCCACGACGAAACCCGCAAGCTGATTGCTCGCTGTCAGTTTGCCGAATTCAGGCGGTGCAAACCCGGCTTGATGCCAAAAGGCGAAGCCGGTCTCGAGGGTCTCGATATAGCTGGCATGGCTACCATCGTCCTGTTCGTCGTCGACGCTCGCCTCGACCGTCCGGTAGGTCCCGAAATCATGGGCGTTAGCCTTGATCCGCAGGGTGATCCCGGCGGGCGGAGGCCCGGCGACCGCGATCAGCGCAGCCCTGTAGAGCATTGCTTCCGCGGTATTCACGAGGTCGAAGTTCGGGGTGTGGCCGATCTGCGCGCAGTCTTCGTTCC
>NZ_LSIS01000538.1:0-29457 GCF_001556365.1 Blastomonas sp. CCH1-A6
GTCCATCGCCCCCCCCTCCCGCCAGCCTCAGAACGCCAGCACCATGCAGTCTTGGGCCACGGTGACCTTTCCGGTGCACCGATCGCCCATTCCGTGCGTGGACATCGCCCGCACCAACGCCCTAGTCTTCCGCCACCATGATGCCTTCGATCGCGCCGAGCCGATCGATCTCGGTGCGCACGACGTCGCCCGGCTTGAGAAACTGGCGCGGGTTCATCGCCGCGCCGATGCCGCCAGGGGTGCCGGTGAACAGGCAATCGCCGGGCTCCAGCGTCATGCCGACCGACAGGTGCTCGACCTGCTGCCACACGTTGTAGACGAGGTGGCCGGTATTCGAGCTCTGCCGCTCCTCGCCGTTGACGTAGCAGCGGATGCCCAGATCATGCGGATCGCCCAGCTCGTCGGCGGTGACGATCCAGGGGCCCATCGGTGCGTGGGTATCGAAGCTCTTGCCGAGCGACCATTGCGGTACGGCATGTTGCCACATGCGCTCGGTCACGTCGTTGCCGACACAATAGCCGAAGATCGCGGCAGACGCGTCGGCAGCGGCAATGTGCTTGCCGCCCTGGCCGATCACCGCCACCAGTTCGGCCTCATAATCCGGCGTCATCGTTCCGCGCGCGATCAGGATCGGATCATAGGGAGCGTTGACGCTGGTCTGCGCCTTGGTGAACCAGACCTGCCGCTCGGGCGTGCCGAGGCCGCTTTCGGCGATGTGGTCGGCATAGTTGAGGCCGATGGCGAAAATCTTGCCGGGGCGCTGAACCGGGGCTTCGAGCCTCACCGAAGCGAGCGGTACCCCGCCACCGCTTGCCGCTCTCGTCTCAAGCTCGGGCTTCAACCGGTCCCAATCGCGGATCAGGTCGATCATCGAGCCCGGCACGCCGGTCTCGACCACTGTGTCGTCGACGACAATCCCGGTGCGGGTGACGCCATCGGCAGTGAAGGTGCAGAGTTTCATGGATCAGGCTTCCTTGGGTGAGCGGGCAAAGAGGCGCTTCAGGCGCAGCTGCAGCGCGGTGACGAAAGCGACAAGGCCAGGCGGCGGGGCCATCCTGCCGGCGAACATCGGGTGCGGTGCGCCCCATTGGACCGCGAGCAGCGCCTGCATCGTCTGTTTGGCGGGTGGGTCGGCGGCGGTGAACAGATCTCCGTCGGTCCAGTGCTCCAGCTCGTTGCCGAACGGGTCTTTCCAGTAATCGAAGATCTGGCTGCCCATGATGTGCCGCCCCACGCCCCAGGCAGCCTGGCGCTCGCGGACCTTGAGATACTCGTGGCCAAGCATCAGGTCATCAAGGCTTTCGACTTCAAAGGCTGCGTGAAGCAGTCCGAGAGAGCCGGGGAGCTGGGCGAGAAAGATGGTGTGGTGATCGGACGGCACGTCTCCCCGGTCGCAGCGCATGAACGCACCCAGCGGGACGCCCGGCGCCGCCTCGATCTCGTCGGAGGTGAGGAAACCGAAGCGGTCCTTCCACCACCGCTCCGAGGCGCGGAAATCGCTCACCTTGAGCACCGCATGACCGATCCGGCGAACATGCGCGGGGGCGGGCTCCAGTCGGATCGTCTCGCGCTGCCGAGGCTTGTCGGCCGCGGAGTTGAACCGTGGGCGAGGGCAGGGGGCGGGCGCCTCGCATTGCTGGCCCGCGACCACCTCGACGCGGTATCCGTCCGGATCGGCAAGGCGGACGACCATGCCGCCGCCGGGCTCTTCCAGAGGCTCGACGGCAACGCCTTCCTGGGCGGCCAGAATTTCCAGATCGGCAATGCTGGCAGCGCGCAGCCCAACCGCAAGGAATGTTGCTGCCCCCGGCTCGGTTGCATGGATGAACGGTCGTCCGTCGCTGCCCTTGCCGTAGAGCCTTCCGCCCTGTTCGAAGCAGGAGAGCCCGAAATCCTCGAGAAATCCGCGCATCAATGCAAGGTCGGGCACGGCAAACCGCACATGCGCGATGTCCTCGACCTTGATGATCGCCATGACCCACTCCTTTTGTGCGTCCGGCATCGCATGCCGAATCATATATGACTATTTGGTCAAAATGGTTGATTTTGACTGTCTGGTCAAGTAGGGCTCGGGTATGTCCAGTCAGACGTTTCCAGAATCCCGGCCGTCCCGCACCGGGAGAACCCGCGTGGCTCTCATCGCTGCGGGGCTCGATCTCATGGTCGATCGTCCGATCGATGCCATTCCGATTGACGATTTTGTTGCACGGGCGGGGGTCGCGAAGGGCAGTTTCTTCAACCACTTCAAGGACAAGCACGATTTCGCCGCCGCCGTGGCCGCCGAGGTGCGGCTGGAGGTGGAGGCGGAGGTGGCGCGCGCCAATGCAGGCGTGAGCGATCCCGTCGCGCGCATCGCCGGAGGGATGGCCGTGGCCGCGCGTTTCGCAGTCGAACAGCCGCGCCGGGCGATGGTGCTGCTGCGCAGTCAGGTGCCCGCCACCAACCAGTCGCATCCGCTGAACCGCGGGCTCAGTGACGATATCGAAGCGGCGCTGGAACAGGGCCTGCTCCAGCCGGAGGCGCGCCAATCGGGCGTGCTCTACTGGCTCGGCCTTTGCCAGGTGTTGATGATGCACCTTGTCGAGACGCGCCCTTCGCGCCAGGTCGCCGCGGTTCGGCTAGGCGACATGCTGCTCATGGGGCTGACCGGGCTAGGTGCTCCGGCCGCACATGTAGAAGAGATCGTGTGTGCAGCCCGGACGCAGCACGAAGGCATGGCATCCATCCCGGCTCGCCCAGTTGTGGCGAAGCGCTAGCGCGCAGATAGATCGCAAGGAGCCCGACAATCCCAGCAGGTTCGATAATCTGAACCGGGCGGCGCGCAATGCCGTCGCCGGGGTCTAATCACGGGACAGCGATGTGGCAATGCCCTCAGCCTGGTCGTTCAGCCCGGCACAGTCTACGCCGCCAAGCCGAGATATCGCCGACATCAAGCCGCAACTTGGACGTTACAACATGGACCATGCCCCCATCATGGCCGATTGGCGGTGGTGGGTCTCGCGTCCGGAATAAGGTTTTTGGACATTGGCGGAAGAGGTGGGATTCGAACCCACGGAGAGCTTGCACCCTCGCCGGTTTTCAAGACCGGTTCCTTAAACCACTCGGACACTCTTCCACAGACAGCGCCAGGCGCGCCAGTGCGGGCCCAGTGTGCGGCGCGGTTGTTAGCCGAGGTGGTAAAATCTGGAAAGCGAAACTTGCGGGCAGCATGCCCGCGTGGTTCAGCGCCGGTCAAGCGTGGCCATGGCGGGATGGGTGCATGATCTGTGCCCTTTCCCCCGCACCGGCTTGGTGGCACAACCGCCCCTGGGAGTATCGCATGAATTTCAATATCGTACACTCGGCTGCGGTGCGCGCATGCGCCGTCATCAGCACCGCTGCGCTGCTCGCCTGCGGCAGTCCCAGTACGGCGCAGCGCGAGATCGTCCAGCCGTTACCGGGCGCGGAGGCGAAGGCAGCGCAGACCCAGGGTTTCCAGCGCTATCTCGACAGTGTCGCCGCCCGCGCGCGGCGCGAGGGCGTGTCGCAGCGGACGATCGATGCCGTGCTGCCGACGCTGAGCTTCGACGAAAGCGTGGCCGCGCTCGATCGTCGTTTCGCGCCGACTCTGCCCGGACAGAGCTTTCCCTCATTCGGTCCCGAAATGGCCAAGCGCATCAACGCCGCCAAGATTCGCCAGGGCCAGCAGGTCTATGCCGACGAGGCCGCCCGGCTGGTCGCGATCGAGCAGAAGACGGGGGTGCCAGCCTCGATCATGGTCGCAATCTTCGGGCATGAAACCAACTATGGCACGCTGCTGGGCAAGACCGACTTGCCGCGCGCGCTCGCGACGCTGGCTTATGAAGGGCGCAGGCGCGACCTGTTCGAGGGCGAGCTGATCGCGGTGCTCAAGATGGTCGATCTCGGCGTGCCACGGTCGGTACTGCGCGGCAGCTATGCCGGCGCCTTCGGCTATCCGCAGTTTCTGCCCTCGGTCTATCTCAAGCTTGCCAAGGACGGTGACGGCGACGGCAAGGCGGAAATCTGGTCGAGCCGTGCGGATGCCTTTGCCTCGATCGCCAATTACATGGTCGCGGCCGGCTGGCAACGCGGCGAACCCTGGGGCTTTGCCGTCTCGATTCCTTCCACGATAAACCCGGCCGCCATTGCCAATCGCGAGACCGTGACCAAGTGCGCCCGCGCCATCGAACGGCATAGCGAGTGGAAGACGCTCCGCGAATGGAAGGCGCTGGGCGTGGTGCCGCGCGGCGGCGTGTGGCCCGGCGACGACAGGATCAAGGCCTCGCTGCTGTTGACGCCGGGGCTCGATGCGCAGGGCTATCTTCTGACGCGCAACTATCGGGCGATCCTCGACTATAATTGCTCCAATTACTATGCGATGTCGGTAGGATTGCTGGCAGACGGCGTGCGCAACTGATCGGCCGGGCAAAAGGGGGAAGCGGGATGAGGAACTGGATGATCGTGAGCGCAGGGCTCAGCCTCGCGCTGACCGGATGCGGCGGGGGCAGCACCGTCACGCGCAGCCTCGAGACCGCGCCGCCCAAGACAGCGGGCGGCGTCACCGACTATCCGGTGAAGCTGGGCGAGCCGTATCAGCTCGGCGGCATCACCTACACGCCGAGCGATGCCTTCAATTATGATGAGACCGGCTATGCCAGCTGGTACGGGCAGGAGCTGGGCGGGCGCAGCACCGCCAATGGCGAAACGTTCAACCCCGAAGCGATCAGCGGCGCGCATCGCACGTTGCCGCTGCCCAGCTATGTCGAGGTAACCGCACTCGACACCGGCAAGACCATCCTGGTCCGGCTCAACGATCGCGGACCGGCAGCGCCCGAGCGTCTGCTCGATCTGTCGCAGGGCGCAGCGCGCCAGCTGGGCGTGCTGGGGCAGGGCTCCTTTGCCGTACGCGTACGCCGGGTCAATCCGCCCGAGGCCGAGCGCGCGAGGCTGCGCCAGGGCCAGGAAGTCGCGGCGCGGATGGATACGCCCGAATCGCTGCTGGTGCCGCTGCGCCGCAAGCTCGAAGGCAAGCCAAAGCCGGCCAATCTGGCGTCGATCCCGGCGGCAGATGCCGCGCCGGCACCCGTCGTGGCAGACGCAGGCACCAAGGCCAGCCCCGAAATCAAGCCCGCACCGGGCTCGCGAACCCCCGCAGGACCGGCAGCAGCGGCTGCCAAACCGGCCGCGCAGCTGCCATCCCCGACCCCCCGCACCCAGGGCAGTGACCGCTTCATCGTCGAGGGCGAAAAGGGGGGCAGGGGCGGCCGGCCGCAGATGGCCGAGAACAGCACCGGCGACAATCGCGCGACGCTCGCCCCCGCGCCTGCTGTGCCGCCAGCAGCGGCGGCGGCCGGCTCCTATTTCGTCCAGGTCGCATCCTTCTCTTCCAAGGCGCGGGCTGACGAACTGGCCAGGCGGATCGGCGCCAAGACCGTCGCGAGCGCCGATGGCAAGCTGTTTCGTGTCCGCTATGGTCCCTATCCTGATGCAAATGCCGCGCAGCAGGGGGTTACGCTGGCGCGTCGCAAAGGCTATCAGGGGGTACAGATTCAGCAGGACTCCGGTCGCTGACACAGACGGGCCAGTCAAAGGCCTGCGTCCCTGCAACACGCACACCATGGATACCGCATGAAAACCCCGATTATCGGTCTCACCCTGTTTTCGCTGCTGGCGACGCCGCTGGCGGCTGCCGCCCCCTCTTATGTCTCCGAAGCCCCCATCGCCCATATGACCGACCTGTCCTCGGGTGCGGTGCTGTTCTCGCGCGATGCCGACAAGCAGATTCCGCCCGCATCGATGGCCAAGATGATGACGGTCTATGTCGCTTTCGACCTGATCAAGAAGGGCGAGCTGAAGCTCGACCAGACGCTGCCGGTCTCCGCCGAAACCTGGAAGAAATGGAATAACCAGGGGTCGAGCATGTTCCTGGCGGTCGGCAGCAAGGTCACCGTCGCCGACCTGCTCGACGGCATCGTCACGCTTTCCGGCAATGATGCCTGTGTCGTGCTCGCCGAAGGCATAGCCGGGTCCGAAGAGGCGTTCGTCGACATGATGAACAAGAAGGCGAAGGAAATCGGCCTTGCCAACAGCCGCTTCGGCAACAGCAACGGCTGGCCCGACGAGGGCGTGACCCAGGTGACAGCGCGCGATCTGGCGACGCTCGCCACCGCGACGATTCGCAACCATCCCAAGCTGTACAAGCGCTTCTATTCCAAGGGCAGCTTTACCTGGAACGGGATCACCCAGCCCAACCGCGATCCGCTGCTCGGCAAGGTGGCGGGAGCCGACGGCCTGAAGACCGGGCATACCGACGAGGCGGGCTATGGCTTTACCGGCTCGGCCGAACAGAATGGCCGCCGTCTGGTCATGGTCGTCGCAGGTCTCGACAGCTTCAACGGCCGGGTCGATGAATCGGTGCGCTTCATGAACTGGGGCTTCAAGGCGTGGAAGTCGGTGCCACTGTTCACCAAGGGCAAGACCGTCGATACCGCGCCGGTGCAGCAGGGCAGCATGCGCGAACTGCCGCTCGTCGCGCCGCGCGACCTGGCGCTGACGCTGCCGCGCACGGCCGATACCGACAAGGTCTCGCTCAAGGTCGTTTATCAGGGCCCGCTCAAGGCGCCGATCGCCAAGGGCCAGCAGGTCGCCAGCCTGATCGTCTCCGCACCGGACATGCAGCGCCAGGTGATGCCGCTGGTCGCGGGCGAGGCGGTTGAGGAGGCTGGGTTTTTCGGACGCATCTGGGCCGGTATCCTCTCGTTCTTCGGCGCCTGACCGGCGATGCGGGGGCGCTTCATCTCGATCGAGGGCGGCGAGGCGGTGGGCAAGTCCACCCAGATTCGCCTGCTCGCCGATTGGGTGAAAGGCCAGGGACGTGATGTCACCGTCACCCGCGAGCCGGGCGGCACCGACAGCGCAGAGGCGATCCGGACGCTGTTGCTCGAGGGCGGCGCCGACCGCTGGAATGCGCGCAGCGAGGCTTTGCTATTCGCGGCGGCGCGCGCCGACCATGTCGCAAGGCTGATCCGCCCGGCGGTCGAGGCAGGGGGCTGGGTCATCTCCGACCGGTTCGTCGACAGCAGCCGGGCCTATCAGGGCGCCGCCGGGGGGCTTGGGGACGAGGCGATCCTCTCGCTGCACCGGTTCGGCTCGGAAGGCTTTCTGCCCGATTGCACGATCCTGCTCGAACTGCCCGCCGACGAAGCGGCGCGGCGCGCCACGGCCCGTGACGGCGCGAATAGCGACCGGATCGGTGGGCGCGATGCCGCATATCATGCCAGGGTCGTTGCCGCTTTCCGCAGCTTTGCCGAGGCCGAGCCGCAGCGGTTCCGCATCATCGACGCCAGCGGTCCGAGCGAGCAGGTGCATGCGCGCATCGTCGCGGCCCTGCAGCCGCTGATGGCATGACGTCATGAAGGCTTCGACCGCACACTGGAAGGGCCATGCCGAGCCGGAAACGACGCTGCTGCGCGCATTCCAGGCGTGTCGGCTGCACCATGGCTGGCTGCTCGCCGGGCCCGAAGGGATCGGCAAGCGCAGCTTCGCGCTCGCAGCCGCCGCGCATCTGCTGACGCGCTCGCCCGATCATCGGGGCGACCATTTCGATGGAGATATGGATAGCCCGTCGGGGCGACTGCTGCTGCAGGACAAGCACCCCGACTGCCATTACATCACGCTGGGGCCCAAGGACGACAAGGAGGCGCGCAAGGCCGAGGACGGCAAGCCGTTCGAGACCGCGCGCAACATCAAGGTCGATCAGATCCGCAGCTTGCAGAAGCGGCTCACGGTCCGCCCCAGCCTGGCCGATCGCCGGGTGATCATCTTCGACTCCGCCGATCTGATGGAGCGCAACGCGGCCAATGCGCTGCTCAAGAGCCTTGAAGAGCCGCCTGCGGACACGGTGTTCCTGTTGATCGCGCACAATCCGGGCCGCCTGCTACCGACGATCCGCTCGCGTTGCCTGGTGCTCGATTTTCCCGCGCTCGACGATGCCAATATGGCGGGAGCCTTGCGCGCCGCGCGGCCCGAATTGCCCGAGGGCGAGATTGCGGCGCTGGTGCGGCTGGGCCAGGGGGCGCCGGGGCAGGCGCTGAGCTTTGCCGGACTCGACATGGCGAAGATCGATGTGCTGCTCAGCGAGATTGCGGATCATGGCGACAGCACACATCGGGCGCGGCTGGCACTGGGCGCCCTGGTGGCGAACAAAGCCAATCGCGACAGGTTCCAGGCGCTGCTCGCCTATGCGCCGCGTTTCGCCGCCCGGCGCATTCGCGATCTGCGCGACGAGCGGCTGCCGGGCGCGATCGCGGCCTGGCAGGAGATCGGGGCGCTCGCCTCGCGCGCGGTGGTGCTCAATCTGGATGCCTCGGCCGTGGCGTTCCAAATTGGCAGCTTGCTGGCACGGCTGGCCCCGCCTAGATAGGCGCTCATTACCGGCCAACCTCGACTAGAAACGGCAGACATCACCGCCATGGGCGAACCTTATTATATCACCACCGCGATCAGCTATCCCAATGGTCGCCCGCATATCGGCCACGCCTATGAGGCGATCGCCGCCGATGTCATCGCGCGTTTCCAGCGGCTGATGGGCCGTGACGTGCGCTTCCAGACCGGTACCGACGTGCATGGTCTGAAGATGCTGCAAAAAGCGCGCGAGCTGGAGACCACGCCGCGCGCGCTGGCGGATGAAATGTCGCAATATTTCAAGGAAATGTGTGACAGACTTGATGTCAGCTATGATCGCTTCATCCAGACCTCGGAGGACGACCACCACCGCGCCAGCCAGGCCATCTGGCAGGCGATGGAGGCCAATGGCGACCTGTATCTCGATCGCTACGAAGGCTGGTACTCGGTCCGCGACGAGGCCTATTATGGCGAGGACGAGCTGGTCGAAGACGGGCAGGGGGGCAAGGTCTCGCCCCAGGGCACGCCGGTCGAATGGACGGTCGAGGAAAGCTGGTTCTTCCGGCTCGACCAGTATCAGGACAAGCTGCTGGCGCTGTACGACGAGCATCCCGAATTCCTCCAGCCCGACAGCCGCCGCAACGAGATTGTCAGTTTCGTCAAATCGGGCCTGCGCCCGCTCTCGGTCTCTCGCACCAGCTTCGACTGGGGTGTCAAGGTGCCGGGCAGCGACGGGCATGTCATGTATGTCTGGGTCGATGCACTGACCAACTATCTGACCGGGCTTGGCTATCCCGATGCGAACAATCCGCTGATGAAGTACTGGCCAGCGGACCTGCACCTGATCGGCAAGGATATCGTGCGCTTCCACGCCGTGTATTGGCCCGCCTTCCTGATGAGCGCCGGAATTCCGGTGCCCAAACAGGTATTCGGCCATGGCTTCCTGCTCAACAAGGGCGAGAAGATGTCCAAATCGGTCGGCAATGTCGTCGATCCGATCGCGCTGGCCGATGCGTTCGGCGTCGACCAGCTGCGCTATTTCCTGCTGCGCGAAGTCAGCTTCGGCCAGGACGGCAGCTATTCGCCCGAAGCGATCGCGCAGCGCGCCAATGCCGATCTCGCCAACAGTTTCGGCAACCTCGCCCAGCGGATCCTGAGCTTCATCGCCAAGAATCTCGATGGCGCGCTGCCTGCGGTGCACGGCCACACGCCTGCTGACGAGGCACTGTTCGCGACGCTGGAAGAGGCGCTGCAGCGTGATCTGCCCAAGGCGTTCGGTGAGCTGGCTCTATCGCAAGGGCTGGAAGCGTGGATGCGCGCGGTGTTCGCCTGCAACGCCTATGTCGACGAACAGGCACCCTGGGCGCTGAAGAAGACCGATCCCGAGCGGATGCAGACGGTGCTGGCGACGCTTTATATCGCCATCGCCCAGCTCGCGATCGCGATCTCGCCGGTGATCCCCGGCAGCGCGAAGGCCCTGCTCGATCATATGGGCGTGCCCGATGACGCGCGCAGCATCGCCGGGATGGGCACGCACTGGTACTCGCCGCTGGCCGAGAGCGATTTCGCGATCGCTACGCCCAAGCCGCTGTTCCCGCGCATCGAGCTGCCGGCGGAAGACGCGGCCTGATGCTCGTCGATTCGCACTGCCACCTCAATTACAAGGGCATGGCCGAGCAGCAGGCGGTGCTGCTCGAGCGCGCGCGCGCCTCGGGCGTGACCGCTATGCTCAACATCTCGACCCGTGCCAGCGAGTGGGACGACGTGACCGCGACCGCGCATCGCGAGGCGGATGTCTGGGCAAGCATCGGCATCCATCCGCACGAAGCCGACGCGCATCCCGACATGGATACCGCGCGGCTGGTGGCGCGCGCCGAAATCGATCCGCGCGTGGTCGGCATCGGTGAGACCGGGCTCGATTATTATTACGACAAGTCGGACCGCGACGAGCAGCGCCGCTGCTTTCGCGCGCATATCGCCGCCGCGCGCCAGACCGGCCTGCCGCTGATCATCCACACCCGCGATGCCGAGGCCGATACCGCGGCGATCCTGGCCGATGAAATGGGGAAGGGCGCCTTCCCCGCCTTGATCCATTGCTTCACCGCCAGCGCCGATTTTGCCGCCAAGGTGCTCGACATGGGCTTGTCGATCTCGATCTCGGGCATCGTCACGTTCAAGAATGCCAAGGATTTGGCCGCCGTTGCTAAGGACATTCCTGCAGACCGGCTGCTGGTGGAAACCGACGCACCGTTCCTGGCGCCCGTGCCGCATCGCGGCAAGCAGGGCGAACCCGCCTTTGTCGCCGATACCGCCCGCTTCCTCGCCGATCTGCGAGGTGAAAGCTACGAACAATTGTGCGAGACGACCTCGCGCAACTTCTTCGCGCTGTTCAACCGGGCGCGCCCGTGAAGGCGATTCTGCTCGGCTGCGGCACTTCGGGCGGAGTGCCGCGCATCGGCAATGACTGGGGCGAATGCGATCCGGCCAATCCGCGCAATTGCCGAACGCGTGTCTCGGTCATCATCGAGCATGATGCCCAGCGCATCCTGGTCGATACGTCTCCCGATTTGCGGCACCAGTTGCTGCGCGAACAGATCGGCGAACTCGATGCGGTCATCTGGACGCATGACCATGCCGACCATACGCACGGGATCGATGATCTCCGCGCGCTCTTTCACCGCACGCGCCAGCCGATAGCCGGCTATGCCAAGGACTATACGCTGCAGAGCCTTGTCACCCGTTTCGACTATGTTTTCGAAGGTGGTGACGGTTATCCGGCGACCGTTTCGGCGGCCGCGCTCGGCGATGAACAGGCGATCTGCGGGTTGACCGTGCGCACGGTCGACCAGCCGCATGGACCGGTTCTTTCGACCGGGCTTCGCTTCGACCTACAGGGTCGGTCGATCGTTTACGCCACCGATTTCAGCCATTTCACTGACGAGATGGTCGCGCTTTATGCAGGATGCGACCTGCTGATCACCGACTGCCTCCGGCACGAGAAGCACCCGACGCATGCCAGCCTGCCCATGGCGCTGCAACTGGCCGAGCAATGCGGCGCGCGGCATACGGTGCTGACGCATATGGACAAGACACTCGACTATGCCGCGCTCTGCCTGGAACTCCCCGAAGGCGTCGAGCCGGGTTACGACGGGATGGTCGTCGATCTGGACCGGATCGCGCCATGAGCGAGAGCGATACTGCCAGCCTGGTCTATAGCCTGATGCTGCTGGTCCTGGTCGGCAGCGCGCTGATCTCGCGGGCGCTGCCCATCGGGCAAACGATCAAGATGGCCTTGGCCTGGATCGGCATCTTCGCGCTGATCTTTCTGCTGGTGAGCTTTCGCCCCGAAATGAAGCTGATCTGGCAGCGCATATCGGCCGAACTCGGGCTCGCCAGCGCGCCGGAGATCACGGGCGCGCCGTTGACGTTGCGCAAGCGCGAGGACGGCCATTTCTGGGTGACCGCCGAGGTCAATGGTCGTCCGATGCGGTTCATGGTCGATAGCGGCGCAACCTTTACCGCGATCTCGACCCAGGCAGCCGAGGCTGCCGGGATCGAGCCGGGCGGTTTGGGTCTCAAGACGGTGATCGAAACCGCCAACGGCATGGTCGAGGCAGACCGCGCGTCGATCGCGGACCTGCGCGTCGGTTCGCTGGCGATGCGCGATCATGACGTGCTGATTTCGGACGGGCTCGGCGAGACCAATCTGCTCGGCATGAACTTTCTGTCCGAGCTGGAAAGCTGGCGCGTCGAGGGGAGCAGCATGATATTGGTGCCGCGCCAGCCCAGCCGCTGAATGCCTTTTAATTTAACATAATATATATTATCGGACTTATGCTCATGACCGACCAGACCGTTCCGTCCAGCGCTTCCCCTCAATCGCCGGTGCCACTCGACCGGCTGGTGGCGATCATGGCGCGACTGCGTGACAAGGAGCACGGTTGTCCCTGGGATATCGAGCAGACGTTCGAGACGATCGCGCCGTACACGATCGAGGAAGCCTATGAGGTTTCCGATGCCATCACGCGCGCCGATATGGCTGCGCTCAAGGACGAGCTTGGCGATCTACTGCTGCAGGTCGTGTTCCACAGTCGTATGGCCGAGGAAGCCGGGCATTTCTCGGTCGCCGATGTGATCGCCTCTATCAGCGACAAGATGGTGCGGCGGCATCCGCATATCTTCGCCGACCAGTCGGTCGAGGCCTGGGATTGGGAAGCGATCAAGGCCGAGGAACGCAGCAGTGGCGGTGCGGAGAGCGCGATGGATGGCGTCGCGCTCGCGCTGCCGGCGCTGATGCGTGCGCAGAAGCTTCAGAAGCGCGCCGCGCGGACTGGATTCGACTGGCCCGATGTCATGGGTGCGATCGAGAAGATCGGCGAGGAGATCGAAGAACTGCTCAATGCCGAGACCGAGGCCGAGCGCGCCGAGGAAGCCGGAGACCTGCTGTTCGCTGCGGTGAATGCGGTCCGGCACATGGGCGTGAGCGCCGAGGATGCGCTGCGCGCGGCCAATGCCAAGTTCGAACGCCGCTTTCGCGCGATGGAGGCGATCGCTGGTGACGGTTTTGCCGATCTGCCGCTCGACGACAAGGAAGCCTTGTGGCAGCGCGCCAAGTGGGGCGAGAACAAGCTATAGCGCCTGGAAGCGGCCCCAGTCCTTGTCCGACAGGCGCACCGAAAGCGCCATGTCATCCCCCTGCTCACGACTTTCAAGCACTTCGCCATGCTGGTGCAGCCAGGCGATCCGCTGGCCGTCATGGCGAGGCAAGGTCACATCGTGCACCCGGTGACCGATGACCAGCGCCTGCGATGCTGCGCGCAGCAGGTCGCCAACGCCCTCGCCGGTGAGCGCCGACATCGGACAGACCGTGCGGTCGCGCGGTGCCGTAGCGATCAGCCGGTCGCGGGTTTCCTCGTCCAGGACATCCCATTTGTTCCATGCTTCGATCAGTGGCACGGCAAGCCCCTCGCCCGCCAGCACCGGATCGAGTTCCATCCCCAGATCGGCCAGGATCGTTTCGACCGACTGCGCCTGCATGTCCGCCTCGGGATGCGACATGTCGCGGACATGGATGATGAGATCGGCCGAGAGCACCTCTTCGAGCGTCGCGCGGAAGGCGGCGACCAGTTCGGTCGGAAGGTCCGAGACGAAGCCGACGGTATCGGACAGGATGACCTTCTCGACCCCGTCGAGCCGGATCGCGCGCATCGTCGGATCGAGCGTCGCGAACAGCAGATCCTCGGCCATGACTCCGGCGTTGGTCAGCCGGTTGAACAGCGTCGACTTGCCCGCATTGGTATAGCCGACCAGCGCGATGACCGGCCAGGGCGCCTTTTGCCGCCGCTCGCGATGCAGCCCGCGCGTGCGCTTGACCTGTTCGAGCTCGCGACGCAGCTTGGCCATGCGGTCGCGGATCATCCGGCGGTCGGCCTCGATCTGCGTTTCGCCGGGGCCACCGAGAAAGCCGAAGCCGCCGCGCTGGCGCTCGAGATGGGTCCAGCTGCGCACCAGCCTTCCTGCCTGATAATCGAGATGCGCCAGCTCGACCTGCAATCGTCCTTCGGCTGTCGCGGCGCGCTCGCCGAAAATTTCGAGGATGAGGCCGGTGCGGTCGATCACCTTGACCTTGAGCCGCTCTTCCAGATTGCGCTGCTGGATGGCCGAGAGGCTGCCATCGACGATCAGCAGTTCGGCCTTCTGATCCTCCAGGCTGTGCGCGATGATCTCGACCTGTCCCCCGCCGAACAGCGTGGCGGGCCGCGCCGTGCGGATCCGGAACGCATGTGCGGCGCAGACCTGGATTCCGATAGCGAGCGCCAGCCCCCTCGCCTCTTCGAGACGCGCGTCAGCGTCCACGGAGCCGCGGCGGCCAAGATCGGGATAGGCTATCACCGCGCGGGCACCGCGCGCGAATTCAAGGGTCTGCGGGTCGGTCAAATGTCAAATATATCCTAGTCCGCCCCCGCAATCCACGAGGTCAGTCATCATCGCCTTCGGCATCGCCCCAGTCGCCGGTCAGATCGATCGGCGCATTGGGCTGCACGGTCGAAACCGCATGCTTGTAGGCCAGCTGCGCCATGCCTTCGCGCTCGAGCAGCATGCAGAACAGGTCATAGGCGGCGACCTTGCCCTGCAGCATCACGCCGTTGATCAGGAACATGGTTACCGGAACGCCTGTTTCCTGCACGGTGCGCAGGAACACTTCCTGCAGGTTGCGGTTCTTGGCGCTCTTTGCCCCCATCAACCCAGCAAACATGCCCAGGTCGATCGGCTGCGCCGGCATGACGGTGGAGATCGCATGCTTATATACCAATTGCGACTGGCCATCGCGGCGGAGCATCACCGAGAAATTGTCGAACCAGGTAACGATGCCCTGCAGTTTCACGCCCTTGACCAGGAACATGGTCACGGGAATTTTCGATTTTCTCAGGGAGTTGAGGAAAACATCCTGAATGTTCTGAGCCTTTTCGGTCATTTTTGACCCCCGGTCTTGGTGGCGACGTTGCGCCACGGTTCATGAAAAGCCGGTGCGACACATCCCGTCCCGGCTGCGCTTGGAGGACGCCGTCTATACATAGTGCGGATGCTGCACCGCGCCAATGCCCAGTTTGCGGGTATTTGCGGTTTGTTGCGCGGATTCTAGCGGTCGTGCAGCCCCAGCAGCTTGAGCTTGCGGTGCAAGGCCGAGCGCTCCATCCCGATGAACTCTGCCGTTTTGGAGATATTGCCCGAAAAGCGCCGGATCTGGATCTTGAGATATTCGCGCTCGAAGCTCTCGCGCGCCTCGCGCAGGGGCACTCCCATCAGGCTGGATATCCCTGCAGCGCGGCCGCCATCGCCCTGGACCAGCTCGGGCGGCAGCATGTCGACATCGATCCGCGCCAGCCGTCCGCGCGGCGCCAGAATGATCGTCCGCTCGATGACGTTGCGCAGCTGGCGCACATTGCCCGGCCAGTTATAGCTCTGCAACGCCGCCATCGCCTCGCTGCTCGTCTCGGGAGGGGTGATGCCATGCTCGCTGGCAAAGCGCGCGACATAATGTTCGACCAGCGCGGGAATATCGTCGCGGCGGTCGGTCAGCGCCGGGATTTCCACCGGCACCACATTGAGCCGATAGAACAGGTCCTCGCGAAAACGCCCTTCGGCAATCTCGTTCTCCAGATTGCGCGAGGTGGCGGAGACGAAGCGCACATCCACCTTGATCGGCCGCGTCGAACCGACGCGCGAAAAGCTCTGGTCGGTCAGCACGCGCAGGATTTTGGCCTGGGTCGATTCGGGCATGTCGGCGACCTCGTCGAGGAACAGCGTGCCGCCATGCGCGCGCTCGAGCAGCCCGGGTGTAGCCAGCTTGCCCTGGTCCTCCTCGCCGAACAGCTCCTGCTCGAACCGGTCAGGGGTCATGCGCGCCGAGTTGACCGTGATGAACGGGCCCGACGAACGCGCGCTCCAGCTGTGCAGCAGCCGCGCTGCTACCTCCTTGCCGACGCCGGCAGGTCCGGTGATGAGCAGCCGGCTGCCGCTATTGGCAACGCGCTTGAGCGTGGCGCGCACGGTGTTGATCGCGCTCGAATTGCCGGTCAGTTCGTCGGAAATGCCGAGCTTTTCGCGCAGCTGCGCATTCTCGCGGCGCAGCCTTGCGGTCTCGGTGCCGCGCGAGACCATGTGGATGAGCCGCTCTGCCTCGAAGGGCTTCTCGATGAAGTCCATTGCCCCGCGCGAAATGGCGGACACCGCCGTGTCGATATTGCCATGGCCGGAAAAGATGATCACCGGAAGGTCGGCATCGCGCGCCTTGATCTCGTCGAGCAGTTCGAGGCCGTCGAGCTTGCTGCCCTTGAGCCAGACATCAAGCAGCACCAGCGAGGGGCGGCGCTCGTCGATTGCGGCCAGCGCCTCGTCACTGCCGCCAGCGGTGCGGCAGAGATAGCCTTCGTCCTCCAGCACGCCAGAGACCAGCTCGCGGATGTCGCGCTCGTCATCGACGATGAGAATTTCCAGGGGCATGTTCAATTGCTTTCCTTGTCCTGCGCGGTCGGGCTCAGCTCGGCACGGGCCCGGGCCGGTCGCGAAGTCATGGTGGTCATCTTTTCGGTGCCGGAACGCTGGTCGTCCGAAGCGGGATCCTGCAGCGCGCCGGCCTGGAGCAGCACCGTATCCATGCGGATCGTCACCCGCGTGCCGCCCTGATCATTGGGTTCGAACGACAGTTCGCCATAATGCTCCTCGACGATCTTCTTGACGATGGCGAGGCCCAGGCCCGTGCCCTTTTCCCGCGTCGTCATATAGGGTTCGACAATACGGTCACGGTCCGCAGGCAGGCCGATGCCGTTATCGTCGAGCGTGAGCACGAGATACGGTTCCTGGCGGAACACGGTTGCGGTGACCGCGCCGGAATAGTCCTGCTCGATCTGCTGCCGCGCCTCGATCGCCTCGACCGCGTTCTTGAGGATATTGGTGACGGCCTGGCCGATCTGGCGCCGGTCGCAGCACAGATCGCTGCCCTCGTGGGCGCCTTCCGCGGCAAAGCGGATCGCCGGGTGCGCGACCTCCTGCAGGAAGATCGCCTGGCGCACCAGATCGAAGAAATTCTCTTCGCGGAACACCGGCTTGGGCATGCGCGCGAAGGACGAGAACTCGTCGACCATGTTGCGCAGATCGCCGACCTGGCGGACGATCGTGTCGGTCAGCTGGCCGAAGGTCGCATCGTCCTCGCTCACCTTGCTGGCATAGCGGCGCTTGAGCCGTTCGGCGGCGAGCTGGATCGGGGTGAGCGGGTTCTTGATCTCGTGCGCGATCCTGCGCGCGACGTCCGACCAGGCGGCCTGGCGCTGGTCGACCAGCTGCTGGGTGATGTCCTCGAAGGTGATGACGATGCCATAGGGCTCGCGCACCACGCGCACCGCCAGGGTGAGAAGGTCGTTCTCCCGCGAATACTGGATCACCGCTTTCTCGGTCCCCTCGCCCACCAGCCGGGCAAAGGGCGGCGCTATGTCGGAAAGCGTGCAGCCCAGGCAGTGCGCGACCTCGGTCTGCAGCAGCCGCTGTGCGGTACTGTTCATCAGCCGCACCACGCCCATCGGATCGACCGAGATCACCCCGGCGCTGACCGATTCCAGTACCGCCTCGGTAAAGGCGCGGCGATCGTCGAGCTGGCTGTTTGCGCGGATCAGTGCCGAGGTCTGCTCGGCGAGGCGGCTCGCCATGCGGTTGAACGCGCGGCCCAGAACCCCGACCTCGTCCGTACGATTGGCGGTATCGACCCGGATGGCGAAATTGCCGGTGCTGATGTCGCGTGCGGCCCCCGCCATGTCGGTCAGCGGACGCACCATCCGGTCGGCGAACTTGAGCGCCGCCCAGAGCGCCACCGCAACGAGCAGCAGCGAGACGAAGAACAGCGCGATGTTGAACTGGACCTGCAGGTTCTGCGAGCGCGAGAACAGCGCCTTGTAATCGGTGAGCACCGTCTGCGCGCGTTCCCACTGGCTGAGCGCCAGTTGGTTCGAGGCGCGGGCGACATAGAGATAGATCTTGGCCTGGCGGTCGATCGGCGTGACCACCTCGATCCGGTCCGCCTCAGCCGAGACGACCGCGGTCTCGCCCTTGTCGAGCTGGCGGATGATCGCGGGGCTGACCCGGTCGGACGAGGTGCGGTTGTCCGGATCGACGATCGCGGCGGTCCGCAGTACGCCATCGGACCCGACCTCGACGATCGCCGACTCGTTCATCTTGCGCCCGGCGACCTGGAAGACATAGGCCTCAGCAAATTCGGGGCTGTCGATCCGCGTCTGCTGCAGATATTGGCGCAGGTCGCTCGCCATGGCGACGGTCTCGGCTGAGACGTCGCGCCGTCCCTCCTCATAATAACCGCGCGCCAGGTCATTGGCATTCTCGAGCATCGTGCGTGCACGCTCGGAAAACCAGAACTCGACGCCGTACTGGAACAGCAGCGAGGTGATCACGACGACCAGCAGCATCGGGATTGACGAGATCAGCGAGAACAGGGCGACGAAGCGGACATGGAGCTGGCCGGTGCCCTGCTCTCCGCTGGCATTGGCACGGCTGATCGCGACACGCCGTCCGATCAGCGCGAGCAACGCCATGGCCGGCACCAGATTGGCGACCAGCAACGTCGCGGTGACCGGTGCGGGCACCATCGCCTCGCGGCCCTGATAGCTGCTCACCAGCCACCAGGACAGGCCGAGCATCCCGATCAGCAACAGCACGCAGCCGATCTCGAGCGCGGGAAACAGGCTGCCTCGGCGCATCATCACCGCGAACCGGCGGGTCAGGCGACTCTTTCTGTTGGGAAGCTGTGCGGCAGACGCGGGCATAGTGTTCAGTTTACAACAGTTGCGTTGCCGGAATACAAGAGGTTTCAGCGCATGCGGCGGATATCACCGCATTTGGCAACCGTTTCAGCGCAGCTCGCCGTTCGCCATGCCGTGCTCTACCAGTTTCTTGCGCAGCGTGTTGCGGTTGATGCCCAGCACCGCCGCAGCCTTGACCTGATTGCCGTCGCAACGCCGCATGATCGCCTGAAGCAGCGGAATCTCGAAGGCCGCGAGCGCCTTGTCATAGACGGCGCCGTTCTCCGGGCGTTCGGTCAGCAGGAAGCGGCTCACCGCCTGTTCGAAATCGCTCTCCTCGCGGCGCGTCTCGCCGGTGCCGAGCGCTGGCTCGTCGAAGATGCTGCCCAGCGCATCGGCGGTGATCAGGTCGTCGCGGCTCATGATCACCGCACGGAAGACCAGATTGCGCAGCTCGCGGACGTTGCCGCGCCAGTTGCGCCGCTGCATTGCGGCGATGGCGCTATCGTCGAAGCTCCGCCTAGGCAGCCCCTCCTGCACCGCCAGCGCCAGAAAATGGTCGACCAGCGCGGGAATGTCGCTCAGCCGGTCGCGCAGCGGCGGCAGGTCGATCGGCACCACGTTGATCCGGTAATAGAGGTCCTCGCGGAACAGCCCGGCCTCGATCAGCGGGCCGAACGGCTTGTTGGTGGCTGCGACGAAGCGGACGTCGAGCTCGATCTCGCGATGGCCACCGACCCGTGTGATGCGTCCGGTCTGCAGCGTGCGCAGCAACCGCGTCTGCGCCTGCATTGGCATGTCGCCTATCTCGTCAAGGAACAATGTCCCGCCATGCGCCTGTTCGAACTTGCCGATCGACTGAGCCACCGCACCGGTAAACGCGCCCTTTTCATGCCCGAACAGCTCGGATTCGATGAGTTCGGCCGGAATCGCGGCCATATTCACAGCGACGAACGGGCCCTGCTTGCGATGGCCGAGCTGGTGGATCGCCTCGGCCACCAGTTCCTTGCCGGTGCCGGATTCGCCCAGGATCAGCACCGACAAGTCGTTGCGCAGCACGCGCGTGATCATGCGGTATACGTTCTGCATCGGCGCGCTGCGCCCGACCAGCGGCAGCCCGCTATCGGCGGGGTCGGCATCGGCATTGCCCGACACGTCGCCGCTGCGCGCGATCGCCTGGAGGACGGCGCGGATCAGTTCGTCGAGATCGAACGGCTTGGGGAAATACTCGTACGCCCCTGCCTCGCTCGCGCGAACGGCGGTGTCGAGGGTATTCTGCGCCGAAAGCACGATGACCGGCGTGTCGGGTTGGCGTTCGAGCACGCTGCCCAAGGTCGCGATCCCGTCGCCATCCTCGAGCATCACATCGGTGAGGATCGCGGCGTAGCGCTTGCTCGCCACCAGCGCGTTGCGCCGCGCGATCGACGTGCAATGGTCGACGCTGCACCCCTCGGCCTCGAGCGCGGCCATGATCACCTGGCTGATCGCGCGGTCGTCCTCGACCAGCAGAATCGATTTGGCCATATGCGTCAGCCCTCTTGCGGTGCCAGCGGCAGGAACAGGCGGAAATGGGTGAGCCCCGCAGCGGAATCCCGGTCGTGCACGATCCGCCCGTTCATGTCGCGCACCAGCTTCTGGACCAGCGCGAGGCCCAGCCCCTGCCCGGTCTTCTTGGTGGTGACGAAGGGCGAGAAGATATCCTCGGCAATGTCGGTATCGATGCCCGGGCCATTGTCGGTCACGCGGATCTCGACGGGCAGCCGGATATAGCGGTCGTCGCGCGAAAGCCGCAGCCGCACGCCGCTGACGAACTTGGTGGTGAGCGTGATGCAGGCGTCCGGCTGCCCCTCCATCGCCTCGCGCGCGTTGGTGATGAGGTTGAGCAGGATCTGCACCAGATTGTCGGCATCGGCGAGCACGGGCGGGATCGAGGGATCGAACCGCTCGATAAAGCGCACCGTATCGGGATGCGCGGTCTCGACGATCTCGCGCACCCGGCCGAGCGGTTCGTAGATATTGCACGGCTTCATCGGCGCGGCGGTGCGGCGAGTGAGCGACTGCATCTGGTCGATCAGCAACGCGATGCGGTCGACCTCCGCCGTGATCAGGCCCGAGAGTCTGCGCCCTGCCCCGTCGAGCTGGCGCTCGATCAATTGCGCCGCGCCCTTGATCGCGGCGAGCGGGTTCTTGATCTCGTGCGCCAGAATGTCGGGCCCGCGCACCGCAAAGCCTTCTGTGCCCGCCTCACTGTCGAACAGCGGCGATCCCGCACCCGATTCACTCAGCACCAGCAGCTGCCAGCCCTCGCCCTGCCCCACCGGGCTCAGCGAGATATCGACCTTGCGCGTGCTGGTGCGGCCGATATGCACGCGCATGCCGTGCGCCGCCAGATTGGTGTCCGGCTGGTTGAGCGCCGCCCCGATCCGGGCATCGTCGAATTGCAGGAATTCGGACAGCGGTCGCCCGACCAGACGGCGCGCGCTCTGCTCGAGCATGTTTTCCGCCGCCGCATTGGCTGCTGCGATCGTCCGGTCCGCGTGCAGCATCACCACCGCCATCGGCAGGCTCTGCAGCTGCGCGGCGGCGTCCGGCGCCAGACCGGAATGCTGCTCCATCAGGCGGCGGCGCGGCGCAGCCAGGGGCGGTAGAATTCGCCCAGCATGGCGAGAACCTGATCGGGATTGTCGAGCGTGTTCATCTTGTTGCGCAGGTCCGCCGAGCCGGGCAGGCCCTTGGTGTACCAGCCGAGATGCTTGCGCGCCATCTTGACGCCCGTCTCGGCCCCGTAGTGATCGAGCATCGCGTGATAATGCTCGACGATCACGCCATATTGTTCGTCCAGATCGGGATCGGGCAGCGTCTCGCCGGTGCGCAGCGCGTGCATCACCTGGCCGAGCAGCCACGGCTTGCCATAGGCGCCCCGACCGATCATCACACCGTCTGCACCGCTCAGCTCGAGCGCCTTGCGGGCATCGTCGATGCTGCAGATATCGCCATTGACGATCACGGGCAGCTTCACCGCCGCCTTCACCTTCGCGACGAACGCCCAGTCGGCGCTGCCCTTGTACATCTGGTTGCGGGTACGACCGTGCACGGTGATCATCTTCGCGCCCAGATCCTCGGCGATGCGCGCGAGTTCGGGGGCGTTGAGACTGTCATGACACCAGCCCATGCGCATCTTGACCGTTACCGGCACCTTGACCGCATTGACCGTCGCCTCGATCAGCTTCGCCGCGAGCGGCAGGTCACGCATCAGTGCCGATCCGGCATCTCCATTGACCACCTTCTTGACCGGGCAGCCCATGTTGATGTCGATGATTGCCGCACCGCGGTCCTCGTTGAGTTTCGCCGCCTCAGCCATTTCATATGGCCCGCAGCCGGCAAGCTGCATCGATACCGGCTCTTCGACCGGATGCCAGGCGGCCTTTTGCAGCGACTGGCGCGTCTCGCGGATCATCGCCTGGCTGGCGATCATCTCGGTGACATTGAGCCCCGAGCCATAGCGGCGCACCAGCGTGCGGAAGGGCATGTCGGTCACGCCGGTCATTGGCGCGAGCAGCACCGGCTCGTCGATCTGGAGCGGGCCGATCTGGATCGGCTTGAGAAGAGGTTCTTGGGTCATGGGGATATGATGCCTAATATTTAGGCAGCGCACATAATCGCAAAGCCGCTGGCGAGCAAGCGGCACTTGGTCTATGCGCCCTGCCCGATGAACGATGCACCGTCCCTTGCGGGCCAGCCAGGCCTTCGCCGCACCGCGCTAATCGTCGCGGCGGGCAAGGGGCTGCGCGCCGGGGGCGATATTCCCAAGCAATATGCGCTGCATCAGGGCAAGCCGCTGCTACGGCACAGCGTCGAGGCCTTTGTCGGCTGGCCGCGCGAATGCGCCATCATGGTGGTGATCGGCGAAGGGCAGCAGGCGCAGGCCGAGGCGGCGCTGGCAGGGCTAGCTGATGTCAGCTTCGTTACTGGCGGTGCGGAGCGGAGCGATTCCGTACGCGCGGGATTGCTGGCAATCGCGGCGCAGGGCGGCAGCGACCGGGTGTTCATCCATGATGCCGCGCGCCCGCACCTGGCGTCGGCGGTGCTTGACCGGCTCGACTGGGCGCTGGACATGCAACCCGGCGCGGTGCCCGTGCTGCCCGTGGTCGACAGCCTTGCGCGCGGCGACGCCGGGTTGATGCAGGCTGCGGTCGATCGCGCGGGTCTGTGGCGCATTCAGACCCCGCAGGCCTTTCATTTCGATGCGATCCTTGCGGCGCATCTCGCCTGGCCCCAAGGTGCGCTGGCCACCGATGACAGCCAGATCGCGCGCGCGGCTGGGCTGGACGTGGCGCTGGCCGAGGGCGATGAAGCGCTGAAGAAAATCACCTTTGCTGAGGATTTCGCGATGGATACTCCGCGCACTGCCACCATGCCGCGCACGGGCCTTGGCTATGACGTGCATCGCTTGGCCGCGGGTGAGGAGCTCTGGCTTGGCGGGATCCGGATCGAGCATGATCGCGGGCTGGTCGGGCACAGCGATGCCGATGTCGCGCTGCACGCCATTACCGATGCGCTGCTTGGCGCGATGGCATTGGGTGATATCGGCGAGCATTTCCCGCCGAGCGATCCGCAATGGCGCGGTGCGGACTCGGCACGCTTCCTCGCGCACGCCGCCTCGCTGGTGCGCTGCAGAGGCGCCGAGATCGCCAATATCGACCTCACGATCATCTGCGAGGCGCCCAAGATAGGTCCGCACAAGCGGGCGATCCAGCAGCGCATTGCCGATATTCTGCAGCTCCATCCCGATCAGGTCGGGGTCAAGGCGACCACCACCGAGCGCCTCGGCTTTACCGGGCGCGGCGAGGGTATCGCCGCCCAGGCGGTCGCCACCGTCCTCGCCCCCTTCCCTTCTCCTTCAGCACAGGATGCCAGCGCATGACCCGCTTGCTTCGCCGCATGATGCCCAGTCTGACCGCGCTTGCGGTCGTCGGCACACTTGCCAGCCAGACCGCGCATGCCGCGCAGGCGGCCAAGTGCCTGACCCCGGCCGAGGCGCAATCGGTGGCCATCAGCGCGCTACCCGACGCGCTCACCAGCGCGCAAAAGGCCTGCGCGCCGCACCTGCCCGTGCGATCGGCGCTGCGCAATGCATCGACCCGGATCACTCAGGTCTATCGGCCCGCTGCCGACCGGGCCTGGCCGCAGGCGGGGCGTGCCTTCCTCTCGGCCTTCGAACTGCCGCTGCCCGAGGGCACCAGCCCCGATGTCGTGCGTCCGCTGTTGCTGGCGACGATCAGCGCGCTGGTGGAGCAGGAGATCAAGCCCGAGGATTGCGGCACGATCGACGAATTCTATTCGGCGCTCGAACCGCTCCCGCCGGAAAATGTCGGCAAGCTCCTCGTCGCCTTCCTGAAGCTGGGGGAGAACGACAAGAAGCCCGGTCAGGCCAAGTCCAACCCCTTCACGATCTGCGAAGGTCCGAACCAATGACCGGCCTGTTCCCGCCCTCGCTCACCGAGCTCGCCGCGCGCGTCGTCGCCGAAAACGCCGCTGCGGGCCGCAAGGTCGTGCTCGCCGAAAGCTGCACCGGCGGGCTGGTCTGTGCGGCGATCACCGAAATTCCGGGCAGCTCCGAGGTGCTCGAGCGCGGCTTCGTCACCTATTCGAACGAGGCCAAGATCGAGTCGCTGGGCGTCAGCGCCGAACTGATCGACACGTTCGGTGCGGTCTCGGTCGCGGTCGCCTGGGGCATGGCGCGCGGCGCGCTGAAGCATTCGGATGCCGATGTCGCGGTCGCGATCACCGGCATTGCAGGTCCCGGCGGCGGGTCGGAGAGCAAACCGGTGGGAACGGTGGTCTTCGCCTGCGCGCTGCGCGGCCAGAACGAGAATGACATCAGCGCCGAGCAGAAGAATTTCGATCCCTCGCTCAGCCGCTCCGAAATCCGTCAGGAGGCGGCTATGGTCGCGCTGGAACTGCTGCTGCCGTAAAGCTCGGCCGCGCGCGTCTCGAACGCGCTCACCATCTTGCGGAAGGCGCGGTCGAAATACTGCCCGGCGAGCGATTCGAACAACCGGTTCTTGAAGTTGAACGAGACATAGAAATCGACGGTGCAGCCGCCCTGCCCGTCGCTGGCGAACTGCCAGACATTTTCAAGATTCTTGAGCGGCCCGTCGAGATATTCGACCTCGATCTTTTCACCCGGCACCTTGCGCACGCGCGAGGTGAACTTCTCACGCAGCTGCTTGAAGCCGACGACCATGTCCGCGACCATCTCGTGCGGACTGTCCGACTTGACGCGGGTCGCGATCACCCAGGGCAGAAACTCGGCATAGCGCGCCACATCCGCGACCAGATCGTACATCTGGTCGGGCCGGAAGGGCAGATGACGGGTTTCGCGGTGCGAGGGCATGATCGCCTCAGCGCGCCGCCTGCTTCGCCAGTTTCGCCTCTCGCGCAGCGCGCATCTCTGCGAAATCCTCGCCGGCATGATAGCTGGAGCGGGTGAGCGGGCTCGATGCGACCTGCAGGAAGCCCTTGGCGCGCGCGATCGCGGCATAGGCATCGAACGCCTTGGGCGTGACGAAATCGATCACCTTGGCATGGCGCGGCGTCGGCTGCAGATACTGGCCCATGGTGAGGAAATCGACATCGGCCGAGCGCATGTCGTCCATCACCTGGTGCACCTCTAGCCGTTCCTCGCCCAGGCCCAGCATGATGCCGGACTTGGTGAAGATCGACGGGTCGAGCCGCTTGACCATCTCGAGCAGGCGCAGCGAGGCATAATAGCGCGCACCGGGACGGATGGTGGGATATAGCCGGGGCACGGTTTCCAGATTGTGGTTGTACACATCGGGCCGCGCCGCGACGATCGCTTCGACCGCCGCCTCGTGCTTGTTGCGGAAATCGGGGGTGAGGATCTCGATCGTTGTGCTCGGCGTCGTCCGGCGCAGCGCCTCGATCACCTTGACGAACTGGCTCGCGCCGCCATCGGCCAGGTCGTCGCGATCGACCGAGGTGATGACGATATGCTCGAGCCCCATCGAAGCTGCGGCATCGGCAACATGCTGTGGTTCGCTGGCATCGACCTTGCGCGGCATGCCCGTCTTGACGTTGCAAAACGCGCAGGCCCGCGTGCAGACATCGCCCAGGATCATCACCGTTGCGTGCTTCTTGGTCCAGCACTCGCCGATATTCGGGCAGGCCGCCTCTTCGCACACGGTGTTGAGATTGAGGTCGCGCATCAGCTTGCGCGTCTCGTTGAACCCCTTGCTGGTCGGGGCTTTCACCCGGATCCAGTCGGGCTTGCGGACACGGGCCGGTCGGCCTTCGGGCGTCTCGATGGGCGTGATCTCGTTCATGCTGCGCGCTTTAGCGCAGGGCCAAGCGCACTTCCACTGGTAAAAGCTTGGGCACAGACTAGATCGGCTTCTCGCAAGAAAAAGGGGTGCCGCGATGAATCCGCTGGATGAGGTGATCGACGATCTGGACGAGGTGCGCGCCGACATCTTCCGCCGTCTCGGGCGCGCGAGCAAGGATCGCCGCAGCGCGATGCACACGCCGGTGATCGGCACCGTCCGCGCCGATGGCACGCCCAGCCAGCGCGTGATGGTGCTGCGCGCGTTCGATCCGGCGACGGCTACGCTGCGCTTCCACACCGACTCCAGAGCCGCCAAGGTCGATGAGCTTGGCGATGGCGCGCCGATCTCGGTGCTCGCCTACGATCCTGCTGCCAAGCGCCAGTTCCGCCTCTCTGGCACGGGCCGGATCGAGACGGACGGCGAAACGGCGGACAAGGCCTGGAACGACGCGACGCTGTTCGCCCGCCGCTGCTATCTCGCCGATCCTGCGCCGGGCACGCTTTCGGATATCCCGGTATCGGGCCTGCCCGCCGACATAGAAGGCCGCAAGCCCGAGAACGACGCCGAAGTCGCCCCCGGCCGCGCCAATTTCGCGGTGCTGCTGGCGAGGATCGAAACGATCGAGTTCCTCCACCTCGCGCATACAGGCCACCGCCGCGCGATCTTCCGCCTGCAACCGGATGGCAGCTGGCACGGCCAATGGCTGGTTCCATGACCCGTTGCATTTGAGCGCGGCAGCGGCCACCGTCTGCCATGGCAAAAGAAACACCCCCTAATATCGCCCTGCTGATCGATGCCGACAATGCAAGCCCGGCCGGCATCGACCCGGTGCTGACCGTGCTGGCCGAGCTGGGTACGGTGAACATCCGCCGCGCCTATGCGAATTGGCGCAAGCCCGCGCTGAAAGGCTGGGCGGATATCGTCCACAAGTTCGGCATCGAGCCACAGCAGCAGTTCGACCTGACCAAGGGCAAGAACGCCACCGACATGAAGATGACCATCGATGCGATGGACCTGCTGTTCCGGGGCCGGGTCGACGGCTTCGGCATCATGAGTTCGGACAGCGACTTCATGCCGCTGGCACAGCGAATCCGGCAGGACGGGCTGCCGGTCTATGGCTTTGGCGGTGAAAAGACGCCCGAGGCGTTCAAGCAGGCATGCACCCGCTTCATCGATGTGGGCGCGCTGATCAAGGTCCAGAGCGCCGAAAAGAAAGCGGAAATCGCTACGTCATCCAAGGCCGCGCCAAAACACGAGCCGAAGCCTTCCGCAGGTGGCAGCGCCATCGATGATGAGGTGATCAAGCTGCTGATCGATGCCTATCAGGCGAGCAAGCGCGACGAGCGCGGCTTCGCCTCGCTCAGCGAGGTGGGCAAGCTGGCGGGCAATCGGTCCAGCTTCGACGTCCGAAACCACGGCTTTGCGCGACTGCTCGACATGTTCGAAGCCTCGCCTCAGTTCGTCACCGAAAGGCGCGAAAATGGTGGGCTTTTCGTCAAGCGGCTGCGCTGAGGCTCATTCCCACTCGATCGTGCCGGGCGGCTTTGACGTATAGTCATAGACCACGCGGTTGATGCCCTTGACCTCGTTGATGATCCGGGTCGCGGTGCGCTGCAGGAAGCTGGCGTCGAAAGGATAGATATCCGCCGTCATGCCGTCGGTGCTAGTGACCGCACGCAGCGCGCAGACGCTGTCATAGGTGCGTCCGTCGCCCATCACGCCCACGGTCTTGACCGGCAGCAGCACGGCAAAGGCCTGCCAGATCGCGTCGTACAGCCCGGCATTGCGGATCTCGTCGAGATAGATCGCATCGGCCTTGCGCAGGATGTCGCAGCGCTCGCGCGTCACTTCGCCGGGGATACGGATCGCAAGGCCTGGTCCCGGGAACGGGTGGCGGCCGACGAACACGTCCGGCAGCCCGAGTTCGCGGCCCAGCGCGCGCACCTCGTCCTTGAACAGCTCGCGCAAGGGTTCGACCAGCTTCATGTTCATCCGCTCGGGGAGACCGCCGACATTGTGATGGCTCTTGATCGTGACCGAAGGCCCGCCGGTGAACGAGACGCTCTCGATCACATCGGGATAGAGCGTGCCCTGCGCCAGGAATTCGGCCCCGCCGATCTTGCGCGCCTCGCTCTCGAACACGTCGATAAAGGTCTTGCCGATGAACTTGCGCTTCTGTTCGGGGTCGGTGACGCCCGCCAGCCCGCCCAGGAACAACGCCTCGGCCTGCACATGCACCAGCGGGATGTTGTAATGGCCCTTGAACAGGCTCACTACCTGGTCGGCCTCGCCCATGCGCATCAGGCCGTGGTCGACGAACACGCAGGTCAGCTGGTCGCCGATCGCCTCGTGGATCAGCACCGCCGCCACCGCACTGTCGACGCCGCCCGAAAGCCCGCAGATCACGCGCGAGCTGCCGACCTGCGCGCGGATCTCCGCGATCTTGGCGGCCTTGAACTCGGCCATCGACCAGTCGCCGCGACAGCCGCAGACATGGCGCACGAAATTGGCGATAAGCTTGCCGCCATCGGGTGTGTGCACGACTTCGGGGTGGAACTGCATCGCGTAGAAACAGCGCTCGTCATCGGCGATGACCGCATAGGGTGCGCCGGGCGAGGAAGCGACGGAGCGGAAGCCGGGCGCGAGCGCGGTGACCTTGTCGCCATGGCTCATCCACACCTGATGCGCCTCGCCTTCCTTCCACAGGCCATCGAACAGCCGGCAGCGGTCGGTAATCTCGATGAACGCTCGGCCGAATTCGCCGCCCTTCTCACCGCCGCCCTCGACCGTGCCGCCGAGCTGCTGGGTCAGGGTCTGCTGGCCATAGCAGATGCCCAGGATCGGCAGGCCCGAATTGAGGATCGCGTCCGGTGCGCGCGGGCTGCCCTCCTCGGTTACCGATGCGGGGCCACCCGAGAGGATGATGCCCTTGGGCTTCATCCGGTGGAACGCGGCTTCGGCGCTGCTGAACGGGGCGATCTCGCTATACACCCCCGCCTCGCGCACCCGGCGGGCGATCAGCTGCGTCACCTGGCTGCCGAAATCGACAATCAGCACGGATTCGTCATGGGCGATGGTCATGGATGAGCCGATAGTTGGGACGTGCCGACGAGTCCAGTGGCGAGCGCCCTTCTTCGCGCCTTCGCGGCTTCGCGTGAAATGCTATACGCCCTCCGCCAGCATCGCGCGCAGGTCGGTCTTGAGGATCTTGCCGATATGGCTACGCGGGAGTTCGTCGATCGGGTAGAGCGCGCTCAAGCGCTGGGTCTTGCCGAGTTCCGCATTCACCTCCGAGAGCAGGATGCCGAGGTCGAGCGCATATCCCGGCGCGGCGACGACGAAGCCGACTGGCGTCTCGCCCCAGCGCTCCGACGGCATGCCGACCACCGCCGCATCGGCCA
>NZ_LSIS01000054.1:0-310 GCF_001556365.1 Blastomonas sp. CCH1-A6
GCCGCCTGTTCAAGATGGCGGAAATATTCGCTATCTGCGATCACATGCCGCTCGCGGCCATGGCTGGTAAGGACGACCGGCTGCTTGGTCGCAAGGTCGAGGAACTCGCCGGTGTTGTTGTGAAACCGGGTTAGGGGAACCCTGGGGTGCTCATTCGCCGCCGCTGGCATGGTGGTATCTCCTCTTGGCCTTAAAATAGCAATTATTGCCAAAATAGCAAGATTTCTGTGGCGCCACTCGCCGCGCTAGTCGTCCCCATCTCTCGCCAGCGGCTCAGACAGCCACGGGACGAGGCCCGCATCAATCGCAA
>NZ_LSIS01000539.1:0-937 GCF_001556365.1 Blastomonas sp. CCH1-A6
GCCGACAGGCCGAGATGGATCGCCGCGTCCGGCGTCTTGAGATAGCGTGGCGTTGCGGCGGCGACAGGCTCGGCCATGATGATCCTCCTGATGATGGCCGGCCCCGGAAAAGAGGGCCGGCGGACAGGAGGCGATCGTGGCGAAAAGGCCCCTATGCGAAGAAGGGACAGCGCCAAGGGGGCAGGAAATGTCCCCTGTCAGCCGCCGCGCAGCAGACGGATATAGCCGCCGTCCCGCAGCTCGACGGCTTCGGCCAGCCAGCGGCGGATGCGTTTGCGCTCCTTGCTTTCAACCCATTCGGCGGCACTGTAGCGGCGGACCTTGCGATGAATCAGCGAGGCGGCCAGCTCGCGCTGAGTGGCACCTGCCTCGCGGCCATCGAGCACTTGCAGCAGGGTCAGGAGATGTTCGCGCCGGAACGGTGGCGGGCGCAGCGCCGGTGGCCCGGCCGCCATGCCGTTGAGGCGGCGGCACAGGCGTTCGGCCGACGCGAGGCGTGCAAAGGGATCGGGTCCGATCGGCAGCATCACGGCCATCGGTCCCTGGCACGAACCGCACACGCACAGATGCTCGTCTCCATCGGGATCGGCGAGGATGACATGAATGAAGTCGCCTATCCTGATCCGCGCGCGAACGTCGCCCAGCGCCCGCATGTCGAGAGTTTCCGCACCGATTCCGGCAAGCGCGGGTGCGACGACGATATTAGCCGGTGACAGGTCGGGCCGCGCGACCGCCAGCCTGGGATCGAAGGCGGATGCGGGCGCGGTGTGATAGCTGATGCCCCAGCGCCGCACGAGGCTCGCGGTCGCATTGTCGGCGGAGATCGCGCCGCGTTTCACGCGGCCGAGCGCGCGGCGGTAGTCGGAGCGATAGCGAGCGTTCCGGCTGAGATAGCCGATGGCGATATCCGAATATTGCAGCGCGTCGTCCCCGGCCT
>NZ_LSIS01000540.1:0-24825 GCF_001556365.1 Blastomonas sp. CCH1-A6
AGCCCCGCCAGCACCGCGCCCCAATCGACCCGGATCACCGCAAGGCCGCCTATGAACGCGAGCGACATCGCCAGCACCAGCGCAATCAGCAGCTTTTCCAGCCAGGCCGGCTTACCGATCACCACCAGCGCGGCCGCCAGCAGACCGGTCGCCAGGGCGAGCAGGGCAGGGGAGAGCGTGCCTGCGCCCAGCAGCTTCAGGCCCGCCGCCGTTCCACTGATATTGCCCGCCTGATAGGCCGAATTGCCGATGGCGAGCGAGGCGAAGATCAGCGCCGCGATGGTCCAGCGCAGCGCAGGATTTGCCGCCGCCTCCAGGATCGCCTCTGCCAGCCCCTGGCCGGTGACGATGGCGACGCGCGCGGCCATGTTTTGCAGGATGATCGTGGCAAGGGTCGCGAAGACGAGCGCCCAGAGCAGCGCATAGCCAAAGCCTATGCCTGCACTGGCACAGGCGGTAACGGTGCCGGGGCCGATGAAAGCCGCGGTCACCAGCATCGCGGGACCGGGGCGGTATCGGGTGACGCTCACAGGCGCCAGGGCCTCTCGCGATACCATTTGGTGATGACGTATTTGGTGCCTTCGCGCACCTTCATGCCATGATGGATGGTGGCCGGATTGCAGCTGCCATCGGGACGGCGGTTGTTCCATGCGAGCAGCTTGCCGATCTCGGGCTGGATCGACTTGCCGATGGTCTTGAACCGGGTCGCGCCGCCCGCTTCGGGTTCGTTCAGATAGATCATGAAGGTCCAGGTCCGCTGGCCGCCGACCGTGGTATAGCGCGTGAAATCCTGGCCCTGCGGCTCGAAATAGTCGGTATGCGCCTTGAATTCCTGGCCCACGGCATAGCGCTGGCCCTGCATCGTCTCGCCGAACTGCAGGTCTATGCCCGAGAGCGCGCTCAGCCGCTCGTCGAGCGCGACAACCTCGGGATCATCGGCGCGCATGTCGCAGGTTTCGGAGGTACGGAAATAATTGTCGCCATTGGGATCGGCGATGGTCGACGGCCTGCGGTCGGCATCGATCTTCTCGACGAAGCGCGCGCATTCCTCGGGCGTCAGGAAGTTGCGCAGGATGTACAATTCCATGCGCGGCGTCGGCACCTTCTGGATGCCGGGAACCTTGCCCAGCGCCGCGGTGTTGCACTGGTTGCTTGCTGTCTCGCTATCGCTCATCGTCCCCATGCCTCTTACGGCCTTGCCCCGCCTTGCGAATAGCGGCCGATCGGGGGACGATTCAAGCGGCAAACGGCTGGCGCGGCGTCGCGTTGGCGGCTAAATGGCGGGCCATGCCGCGACGCACCCGCCCATCCCGCCGAGACTCGGGCTTCAGCCTACTGGAAATGCTGGTCGCGCTGGCGGTATTCTCGATCGCCGCGCTCGCGCTGATCAAGCTCCAGGGCGCGAGCCTGATGCAGGCCGCCGAGCTCGACAGCCGGTTGTACAGCGAGATCACCGTGCGCAATCTGGCGGTCGAGGCGCTGACCGATCCCAACCCGCCCGCGCTCGGCGACACGCAGGGCACGATCAGCAACGCGGGCCGCAATTTCGCCTGGCGACGGACGGCGACGGCGCTGGAAGGGGGCGAACTGCTCAAGGTCGATCTGGCGGTGCGCCAGGGGACGGGCCCCGAGGTGACGCTCACCGTGCTGAGGCCGGTTTTGTGAGCAGGCGAGATCATGCCTCCCTCCGTTTGTCCCTCGACTTCGCTCGGGAACGCGGAGAAGGTTGTGATCTAGGCTTGAAGCGGGATTCCCGCGTTCGCGGGAATGACGGGCTAGGGTTGCACCGATCATCCGGCTTCACCCTTGTCGAGATGATGGTCGCGCTGTTCATCTTCGGGATGATCGCCACTGCCTCGGTGGTGCTGCTGCGCCAGAGCGTCGAGGCCGAGGCGCGCAGTGCGGTGCGGCTCGAGGAGATGGGCGACCTTCGGCGCTTCTCCGCGATTCTTGCGCAGGACATGACACTAATGCTGCCGCGCCCGTCGCGCGATGCCTTGGGCAGCGACCGGGTCGCGCTAATGAGCGGCGATGGCCTGCTGCTCGGCTTTGCGCGCCAAGTTGCGCAGATCGATCCGCAGCCCGGAAGCTCGAGCCTGCAACGCGTCGAATGGGCGCTGAGCGATGGGCAATTGACCCGCGCGATCGCGCCCAAGGCCGATGGCGCGAAGACCGGTGCGCCGGTCGCGATCCTGGAAGGGATCGAGCAGGCGCGGCTGCGCTTTCGCGACAAGCAGGGCGTATGGCAGACCGAATGGCGCCCGCAGCGCACCGACGAACTGCCGATCGCGATCGAGCTCACCCTGGTGCAGCAGGGCAATGGCGCACGGCCGCTGACCTTCGAATTCCTGGTCGCAGGCGGCGGCGGATGAGCGGGCACCGCTTTCCCAAGCCGTCCGAACGCGGCATCGCGCTGCTCAGCGTGCTGCTGCTGGTCGCGGTGATGGCGATCGTCACCACGCTGATTCTCGACCGGGTGAACCTCGCGGTGCGGCTTGCCGCCAATGCCGATGCGGCGGACCGGGCGCGCTTTGCCGCGCTGGGCGCGGAGCAGTTCGCCGCGCGCGAGATCAAGCGCCAGCTCGATCTCAGCCCCGCGCGCACGGTCAATGTCGGCGGCTGGATCGGCCAGCCCAATGTGCTGCCGATCGACGATGGATCGGGCGCGGTGGTGACCGCGACGGTGCGTGACGGCGGCAACTGCTTCAACCTGAATTCGGTGGTTGCAGGCCAGCCGGGCGACCTTGCCGCGCGCCCGGTCGGTATCGGCCAGTTTGCAGGTCTCATGCAGGCGCTGGGCGTCGGATCGGACGAGGCGCGGGGGCTGGCCGATGCGCTGGCCGACTGGATCGACACCGACCAGGTCGCGCTGCCCGCCGGGGCGGAGGATCAGTTCTACCAGCAGCTCGATGCGCCCTATCGCACTGCGGGGCGGCTGCTCGGCGACAAGGGCGAGATCCAGGCGCTGCGCGGGATGACGCCGCAGCTCTATGCGCGGCTGGAGCCGTGGATCTGCGCGCTGCCCGATGCGATCCTCTCGCCGATCAACGTCAACACATTGCTGCCCGAACAGGCACCGCTGGTCATGATGCTCGCGCCCGGCAAGATCCCGCTCGAACGCGCCCGCACCATGATCGCGGATCGCCCGCCGCTCGGCTATGCCCGCATCGCCGATTTCTGGCGGCCGCTGGCGCTGCAATCGCAGACCTTCGGCCCCGAGATCGAATCGCAGCCGCAGATCGTCACCCGCTGGTTCGAGCTCGATCTGGTGATCCAGCAGGGAGAGAGTCGCTGGCGGCAGACCAGCCTGCTCGATGCGCAGCTGACCCCTGCGCGCATCATCAGCCGCCGCATCGGCGAGCCGTGAATTGGTCGGACTAATTTAATTTCGCCAACAAGCATTTTTGCCGTATTTTCCCTTGCATTGCAGGGTCAGTTTGTAACATAGCGACCGCCTTGATTTCGTCGCTTGACGATCCCGCCCGCGCGCCCCTAAGGGACGCCTCCGCGTGGCGTAAGCAGTGTGTGGCGACCGTAGCTCAGTTGGTTAGAGCGCCGGTTTGTGGTACCGGAGGTCGTGGGTTCGAACCCCATCGGTCGCCCCATCTGCTCTTGAAATCCTTGCCTTTTTTCAAAAGGCCTGCCGCGCGACCAGCCTTGGGGAGACAGGCGCGTGCAAAGCTATTGGGATCTGCCGGACTTCGACGAGCATGAGGCGGTGCAATATGTGCACGACCGCGCCTCTGGGCTGTCGGCGATCATCGCGATTCACTCCACCAAGCTTGGCCCGGCGGGCGGCGGAACGCGCTTCTGGCATTATGCAGACAAGGGCCGTGCGATCACCGATGCGCTGCGCCTGTCGCGTGGCATGAGCTACAAGAACGCCATGGCCGGCCTGCCGATGGGCGGCGGCAAGGCGGTGATCCTCGCTGATGCCGACAACCGCAAGACCCCCGAGATGCTTGCCGCGTTCGGCGACGCGATTGATGCGCTGGGCGGCCGCTATGTCACCGCGGAGGATATCGGCATGTCGGATGCGGACATGGTCGCGATCTCCAAGCGCACCAAGTTCGTCTCGGGCCTCCCGGTGCAGGATGCGGGTTCGGCTGGCGGCGATCCGGGGCCGTTCACCGCCAAGGGTATCTTCCTGGGCGTCAAGGCCGCGGTCGCGTTCAAGCTTGGCACGGACCGGCTGAAGGACGTGCGCATCGCGGTGCAGGGTACCGGCAGCGTCGGCGGTGGCCTCGCCCGGCTGCTCGCGGCCGAGGGCGCGAAGCTGACCCTCGCTGACGTCAACGCCGATCGCGCGCAGAAGCTTGCCGACGAGCTGGGCGCCGAGACGGTGAGCGCCGATCGCATCATGCAGGTCGAGGCCGATGTGTTCAGCCCCAATGCACTGGGCGCGATCCTCGATTCGGAAAGCATCGAGAAGCTCAATGTCGCGATCGTCGCGGGCGGTGCGAACAACCAGCTCGCGCGGCCGCACCATGGCGACATGCTGATCGATCGCGGCATCCTCTATGCGCCCGATTATGTGATCAACGCCGGCGGCATCATCTCGGTCGCGCTCGAATATTTCGCGCAGGCCGAAGGTCGCACCGCGCAGGTCGAGGAAGTGCACGCGCGGCTCACCGGCATTCCGCAGCGCCTGACCGGCATCTGGCAGGAAAGCCGCACCACCGGCGAATCGCCCGCGACCGTCGCCGACCGCATGGCGCAGAAGCTGATCGGGCGGGGTTGATTCCCAACACCTGACCGATCCTTCGTCATTCCCGCGAAAGCGGGAATCCCGCTTTCTTGCTTCAGGTTGCGACAGAAGCGGGACCCCCGCCTTCGCGGGGGTGACGGGCAAAGGCCCATTGGCATCCCCTCCCCCATCCGCACGCAAATTCCCTTGAGGCTGCAGCGGCATCGTGGCAACAAGGGCATGACGCCGATATGCCTCGGCGCTAGGAAGCTGACGCACCTTCGCTCATGCACGGTTTTGCCAATCCCACGCGGTTCCTGTCCATCGCCCGTCCGCTGACCCCGGCGTTCATGGTTTCCGGGCTGATCATGGTCGCCATCGCGCTGTTCCTCGGCGTGTTCAACGCGCCTGCCGACCGGCTGATGGGCGAGACGGTGCGCATCCTTTACATTCACGTGCCCGCCGCCTGGCTGGGAATGGCAGGCTGGACCAGCATCGCGATTGCCAGCCTGGTCGAGCTGGTCTGGCGGCATCCGCTCGCCGGGATCGCGGCGCGCGCTTCTGCCGTGCCCGGCGCATTTTTCTGCGCCTTGTGCCTTGCGACCGGATCGATCTGGGCACGGCCGACCTGGGGCACCTGGTGGGTGTGGGACGGACGGCTGACCTCGATGCTGGTGCTGTTCTTCCTGTACCTGGGCTATATCGCGCTCGCCGACGCCAGCCAGAAGGATGCGGCTGCGGGCCGTGGCGGCACGTCGCGCGTCGCCGCGATCTTCGGGCTGGTCGGCGCGGTCAACGTGCCGATCATCAACCGCTCGGTGGTGTGGTGGAACAGCCTGCACCAGCCCGCGAGCATCTCGATCGGCAAGTCGGCGATCGATCCTGCCTTTCTCTGGCCGCTCGGTATGGCCGTGATCGGCTTTTCGTTGATCTTCGGCGCGATCGTGCTGATGCGCATGCGCACCCTGCTGGCCGATATCCGCATCGAGGCGCGCATGCGCAGGCTCGCGGCCGCATGACCCAGTGGACCTATGTCATCATGGCCTATGGGCTGGGCATTGCCGGCACTGCCGGGCTGATCGGCTATTGCTGGTTCGCGCTCAAACGCGCAGAAGCGCGGCTGGATGCGCTCAAGCGCAAGTGAACCGGATAACGACCCCATGAAAGCCAAGCACCAGCGTCTCGTCCTGATCTGCATCGCCCTGGTCGGCCTCGTCGCCGCCGGGCTGATCGCGGCCTATGCGCTGCGCGACCAGGCGAGCTATTTTTACACCCCCGGCGACATTGCCGAAAAGGGCGTCGAGCCGGGCCAGGCGATCCGGCTGGGCGGCATGGTGCAGAAAGGCTCGATCAAGAAACAGGCCGATGGCGTGACGATCGATTTCATCGTCGAGGATGGCAAGGGCACGGTGCCGGTGCGCTTTACCGGCATCACCCCCGACCTGTTCGTCGAAGGATCGGGAGTCGTGGCCGAAGGCCGGATGAACGCCTCGGGCCAGTTCGTCGCCGACAACCTCCTCGCCAAGCATGACGAGAATTACGTGCCGCGCGAGATGCGCGACATGACCAAGGCCGATGTCAAGAAGCTCGGCGGAACGGTGCAGCAGCCATGATTGCCGAAATCGCGCTTGCGATCCTGTGGCTTGCCGCCGCGCTGGCGGTCTTGCAGCTGGGCCTGGGCAGCTATGCGCTGACCGCACGCGGGGCAGAATTCCTGCGCGCTGTGCGCCCGATCGCGGTGGTGCAGGGGCTGCTGGTGGCGGTCGCGTTTGCGCTGCTGATCGTGCTGTTCTTGCGCACCGACCTGTCGGTCAAGCTGGTCGCGGCGAACAGCCACAGCCTGAAGCCCCTGATCTACAAGATCGCCGGGGCATGGGGCAATCACGAAGGCTCGATGCTGCTCTGGGTCACCGTGATGGGCCTGGCGGGCGGTTTCGTCGCGCTGCTCGAACGGCGGCTCAACGAGCGCACGATGGTCGCCACGCTGGCGGGCCAGGCGTTCGTGAGCCTGGGCTTCTACGCCTTCATGCTGTTTTCGTCGAACCCGTTCGAGCGGCTCAATCCCGCGCCGGTCGAGGGCAATGGCCTCAACCCGCTGCTGCAGGACCCGGGCCTCGCCTTCCATCCGCCGACGCTGTACATCGGCTATGTCGGGCTCTCGATCGCCTTTTCCTTCGCGGTCGGCGCGCTGATCACCCGCGATGTCGGTCCTGCCTTCGCCCGCGCGATGCGTCCCTGGGTGATGGGCGCGTGGATATTCCTGACGCTCGGCATCACCGCGGGTTCGTGGTGGGCCTATTACGAGCTTGGTTGGGGCGGCTGGTGGTTCTGGGATCCGGTCGAGAATGCCTCGCTGATGCCCTGGCTCGCGGCGACCGCTTTGCTCCATTCGGTCAGCGTGCTGGCAACGCGCAATGCGCTCAAGGCCTGGACGGTGATGCTGGCGGTGGTCGCCTTCTCGATGTCAATGGTCGGCACCTTCCTGGTGCGTTCGGGCATCCTGACGAGCGTGCACGCCTTTGCGGTCGATCCCGAGCGCGGCAGCTTCATCCTCACGCTGCTGGCCATTTATATCGGCGGCGCGCTCGCCCTGTTCGGGCTGCGCGCTTCGACGGTGACCGAGGGCGCGAAATTCCATCTGTTCAGCCGCGAAGGCTCGCTGGTGATGAACAACGTGCTGCTGGTCGGCATTCTGGGCATCGTGCTGATGGGCACGCTCTACCCGCTGGTGACCGAGGCGTTCGGCACCAAGGTTTCGGTCGGCCCGCCCTATTTCAACCCGGTGAGCGCAATCTTCGTGTTCCCGATGCTGGTTATCATGGCGGCGGGTCCGCTGATGCGCTGGCGGCAGGATAACGGTCGCAAGCTCGCCAATCTGCTCGCCGTGCCCGCGCTGGTGGCCGCCGGAACGCTGGCGCTGGTGGTGGTGTTCGGCGGCGATATCGGCGTGCTGCCGCTGCTCGGCCTGGTCTTCGCCGCTGGCCTTGCCGTGGCGAGCGTGCTGCCGCTGTGGAAGCGCAATCTGCGCCGCACGCCTGCGCATATCTGGGGCATGGTCATCGCGCATCTCGGCATCGCTGTCGCGCTCGCTGGCATGGCGTCCGAAAGCGCGTTCAACACCGAAAAGCTCGTGGCGAGCGAGATCGGGCAGAGCCATACCGTCGGCCCCTGGACGATCGAACTGCAGGGCGTCAGGCCGATCGCCGGAGCCAACTGGACCGCGCTCGAGGCGCGTCTGGTGGCGCGCTATGGCGACAGCAATGTCCAGACCGTGCTGAACCCGCAGGCGCGCATGTTCGCCTCGCCGCCCACCGCGACGAGCGAGGCGGCTTTGCTCACGCGCTGGAATGGCCAGCTTTACGCCGTGCTCGGCGAAGAGGGCGATGACGGCCGCTGGCAGCTGCGGCTGTGGTGGAAGCCGTTCGTTCCGCTGATCTGGTATGGCGGCCTGCTCGTGGGGCTGGGCGGCGTGCTGTCGCTGGTCGGCCGCACCGCGCGCGACCTGCGCCGCAAGGGCGAGCCCGAGCTCGAGCCGGCAAGCGAACCCGCCGCGCCCAAGCCTGCTGCCGGGGGCCAGGAAGCGCTCGCATGAAACATTGGGCGATCTGGTTGCCGCTGGCCCTGTTCGGCCTGCTGTTCGCGGTGTTCGCATCGGGGCTGATCGCGCCTGGCGATCGCACCATCGCCTCGCAGATGATCGGCAAGCCGCTTCCTGATTTCGATCTGCCCCAGGCCGTGCCCGATCGTCCGGCGCTGGCCAAGGCCGATTTTACCGGCGGCAAGCCCAAGCTGCTCAACGTGTTCGCCAGCTGGTGCGTGCCGTGCATCGCCGAAGCGCCGGTGCTGGCTGAGCTCGCCAAGGCAGGCGTCGAGATCGATGGGGTCGCCATTCGCGATCGGACCGCGGACGTGCAGCAGTTCCTCGCGCGCAACGGCAATCCCTATACGCGGATCGGGCGCGACGATGTCAGCAAGATCCAGTTCGATCTCGGCTCCTCGGGCGTGCCCGAAACCTTCGTGATCAACGGCAAGGGGATCATCACCTATCAGCATATCGGCGAAATCCGCGCCGATCAGGTGCCCATGATCCTACAAAAGCTGAAGGAAGCGCAATGATCCGCGCTCTCGTCCTCTTCCTGTCGATCGCGCTGGCGGCGCCTTTAGCAGCCCAGGACTCGCTCCCGCCCGCGCCGTACGCCTACAAGCAGCTCGAGGACCCGGCGAAGGAAAAGGCCGCGCAGGATCTGATGATGACGCTGCGCTGCCTGACCTGCCAGAGCCAGTCGATCGCCGATTCCGATGCCCCGATGGCAGGCGACATGCGCAACCAGGTGCGCGAGCGCATCGCGAGGGGCGAGGACCCGGAGGCGATCCGCGCTTGGCTGATCGAACGCTATGGCGACTGGGTCTCCTATGAGCCGCGCGTGACCACCATGACCTGGCCGCTGTTCGCCGCGCCTGTCGTGCTGCTGCTCCTCGCCGCGATCATCGTGCGCAAGCGTTTCACCCGCGCCAGGGCACAAGGAGGCAAGAGCTGATGGCCTGGATCGTCGTGGGACTGCTCGCGCTGCTGATCATGGCGGGGCTCATCTGGCTGGGCAAGATGCCGCGCAAGGCGTGGGAACTCGCAGGTGCCGCATTGTTCGTCGGCATAGCGGGCTATGCCTGGCAGGGGCAGCCCTCGCTCGCCGGGTCGCCCAAGGAGCCGGTCGAGAAGCTCGGCATGTTCGACGAGGACCTCGCCAAGCAGCGCGACGAGATGGGCGGCAATTTCGGCGATGCCCGCGCCTGGCTGGTGCTCGCCGATGCACAGAGCCGCCAGGGCAAGTTCGCCACGGCCGCCACCGCGCTGAGCAAGGGGCTTGAGACCTTTCCCGAAGACCCGGACCTGTGGGTGGCGCTCGGCAATGCGCTGGTCGGACACAGCAACGGCCTGCTGACCCCGGCCTCGCAATATGCCTATCAGAAGGCCGCGACGCTCTCGCCCGATCATCCGGCACCGCCGTTTTTCCTGGGTCTTGCCCTTGCGACATCGGGCCAGTTGCAGCAGGCACGCGCCATCTGGGCGGAGCTTCTCGAGCGTTCGCCGCCCGATGCCGAGTGGCGCGAGGACCTGACGAGCCGACTCGCCCGGATCGATGCCCTGATCGCTCAGCAGGACGGTGCGCCTGCGCCCGGTATGCCCGGATCGGTTCCGCCTGTCGCAGAACCCGGTCAAGCTACTGAAAACAAGCCATAATCGCTCTATTGCGATTATATTGCACTGCATCATGCGCCATGCTAATCCGCCTGCCATTGCCCCTATGGGCGATAGGCGAAAGGGGACGATGAGCGCTGGTCGATCGCAAGGTCCGCAGCGCCCGCATATTGCCCGATGATCAGCGATTCACCATCAGATGCGCCCATAGCGCCACCCGCCGCCGGATCGGCAACCGAGGAACCGGGCATGCAGCCTCCCGGGCATGACCATGGCAAGGGCAGTTCGGTCGCGGCACTGGCCTTCGGCGCGATCGGTATCGTGTTCGGCGATATCGGCACCAGCCCGATCTATGCCTTTCGCGAGACCTTTGCCGGCCACCATCCGCTGACGCCCGATGCCGAGCACATCTTCGGCGTCGTCAGCCTGATCTTCTGGTCGATGACGCTGGTCGTCGGCGTGCAATATGTCAGCATCCTGATGCGCGCCGACAACAAGGGGCAGGGCGGCAGTCTCGCCCTCGTCGCGCTGATCTCGCGCAGCATCGGGCGGACCAGCTATGGCTGGCTGCTGATCCTGCTCGGTGTGTTCGCCACCGCGCTTTTCTATGGCGACAGCATGATCACGCCGGCGATCTCGGTGCTCTCGGCAGTCGAGGGGCTGACCGTGGTCAATCCCGGTCTGCAGCCGCTGGTCGTGCCGATTGCGGTGGGGCTGCTGGTGTTCCTGTTCTTCATCCAGTCGCGCGGAACGGCAAAGATCGGCACACTCTTCGCGCCGATCATGGTGCTGTATTTCGGTACGATCGCGGTGCTGGGCATGTACCAGATCGTGTTCAACCCTGAAATTCTGCTCGCGCTGAACCCCTGGTTCGCGATCCGTTTTTTCATCAACGATGGCTGGTTCGCGTTTCTGGCGCTCGGCTCGGTTGTGCTCGCGGTGACGGGGGCGGAGGCGCTCTATTCGGACATGGGCCATTTCGGGCGGGGACCATTGCGCCTTTCCTGGTTCGGCTTTGTCATGCCCGCGCTGCTGATCAACTATTTCGGCCAGGGCGCGATGATCATCGGCATGTCGCCCGAGGTCGCGGCCGAGACGATCAGGAACCCGTTCTTCCTGCTTGCGCCCGATGTGCTGCGCCTGCCGCTGGTGCTGCTCGCGACCGGCGCGACCTTCATCGCCAGCCAGGCGGTGATCTCGGGCGCGTTCTCGATCACGCATCAGGCGATCCAGCTCGGTTACATTCCGCGCCTGTCGATCAAGCACACCAGCGCGTCGGAAAGCGGCCAGATCTACATTCCGCTGATCAACTGGGTGCTGATGGTCGCGGTGATCCTGCTGGTGCTGAGCTTCCAGAGCTCGAGCAACCTCGCTGCGGCCTATGGCATCGCGGTGACGGGTGCGATGCTGATCGACACCTGCCTGATGGCGGTGCTGCTGATCGCGATGTGGAAATGGAAGCTCTGGATGGCGATCCCGATCATCGTCACCTTCGTGGTGGTCGATGGCGCCTATTTCCTCGCCAACGCCACCAAGATCCCCGATGGCGGCTGGTTCCCGCTGGTCATCGGCGCGTTCACCTTCACGCTGCTCACCACCTGGGCGCGCGGACGCAAGCTGATGCGCGAGACGATGATCGAGAGCGCGCTGCCGATCGAGGTGTTCGTGAAGTCCGCGCAGGGCTCTGCAACTCGGGTCAAGGGCACCGCGATCTTCATGGCTTCGGCGACCACCGGGGTGCCGACCGCGCTGCTGCACAACATGAAGCACAACAAGGTGATCCATGAGCGCGTGGTCATCCTGACCGTGCAGATCATGGAGGTGCCCTATGTCACCGACGCCAACCGCTTCCAGGTCGAGGACCTGGGCCATGGCTTCTACCGCATGGTGTTGCGCTATGGTTTCATGCAGTCGACCGACGTTCCCGCCGCGCTCAAGGATGTGAAGGAATTGTGCGGCGGCAAGTTCGAGATGCTGCAGACCAGCTTCTTCCTGTCGCGCCAGACGCTGCTCACCGCCGAGCGGCCCGGCATGCCGGTCTGGCGCGAGAAGATCTTTGCCTGGATGCTGCGCAATTCGGCGAGCCCGATGGAATTCTTCAACCTGCCCTCGAACCGCGTGGTCGAACTGGGCAGCCAGCTCGAGATCTGAGGAGCTTCGTCATGATCGTCATCGCCGGTTTCTATCGCTTTCCGCTCGACCAGATCGAGGCAGTGAAGCCCGCTATGGCGAAGATGATCGCGCTCAGCCGGGCAGAACCGGGCTGCGGCCATTATGCCTTCTCGTTCGACGTGGTCGAGCCCGGCATGGTGCGTGTCAGCGAATCCTGGGCGGATGAGGATGCGCTGAAGGCGCACGCGGCGAGCGCGCACATGGCCGAATGGCGAGCCGCCAGCGCGGCGCACGGCATCCACGACCGCACGATCACCGCCTATGAGGTGACCGGCGAGCGCTCGCTTTAAGGTCAGCAGCGCAGCCCCAGCGTCCGTTTCTGCATGTCATAGGTCAGGCTGGCGCAGCCTTTCAGGAACGCGCGCCCGGCGACGATGCGCAGATCGACATCGCGCTTCTTGTCGCCCACCACGACGATCTCGTCCGAGTCCGCACTCGCCTGGTCGGCCGCGGCAATGCCGCTGGCATCGCCATAATCGCTGTAGCGCACATCGGCGGTAACAAGCTGGCGCGAGCCCAGCGCGATGGGCTGGGCCAGGGTCATTTCGCGGGTGGGGCGCTGGATGCCGTAAAAGATCAGCGTCTGGCGCGGCTGGCCGGTGAACTTGCCGCCGCGATACTGCGCGAGCCAGTTGCCGGTGGGCGCGCTGACCAGAGTCTCGTCGCGGGCGAGGCTGAACTGGAAGCGCACCTTCTCGTCAGCAAGGTTCAAGGTCGTGCCGACACCCAGGCGCCCAAGAAAGCCGAAATTGTCGAGCGGAAGGCTGATGTCGCTTGCCCCGGGACCCGCTTCGCCGAGCCGGAAAGTGACCTTCTTGTACGGCAGCGAAGCCGGACTGATCGTGCCATCGGCGATGGTAGAGCTTTGCCGATCGGTCCAGAAGATGCGCTGCTTCTTCTCGCCCGCGCCATAATCGACCCGGTGGACCGACGAGTTGCCATTGATCTTTTCGGGCCCCACCATGCTGCGAAACGCGAGCATGCCCGGCTTGAGGCCAAGCTTCGCAGCGACATCGGCGTTGAGCGTGGGCGCTTCGGCGGCCTCGGGTCGCACCTCCAGCCGCAGCGGCTGGCCGTTGATCGTGACATCGATGATGTTGTCGCCGGAGAGAACCAGCTCGTCCGGGAGCGAAGGCCCGGCCTTGGCCAGGGCAGGAGAAGCAAGAACCAGTGTCGGAATGATGAAACTGCAAGCGACCCGCATATAAAAACTCCCGTGCTGAATGAACACCACGGGAGCTATACTAATAGAGCCAATGCTGACCGGCAGATGAATTGCCGGGTGTGCGATCAATAATTCGTCCGCGCCAGTAGAGAGGCCTTGGCGGCCTGGTATTCGGCGGTGAGGCGGGCGACCATGTCGGCGACCGTATCGACCTTGCCGACTGCGCCGATGCCCTGGCCGCTGCCCCAGATGTCGCGCCACGCCTTGGCTTCGGTATTGCCGCCCGATCCGAAGTTCATCGTGCTGTAATCGCCCTTGGGCAGATTGTCGGGATCGAGCCCGGCATTGACGATCGACTGGCGCAGGTAATTGCCCGACACGCCGGTGAACAGGTCCGAATAGACGATGTCCGCCGCCCGGCCTTCGACGATGCCGTTCTTGTAGCCGTCGGTGGCGCGCGCCTCTTCGGTGGCGATGAAGGCCGAACCGATATAGGCGAAGTCCGCGCCCATCGCCTGCGCGGCGAGGATCGAGGCACCGCAGGCGATCGATCCCGACAGCGCGATGGGTCCATCGAACCAGCTGCGAATTTCCTGCATCAGCGCGAAGGGCGAGATGGTGCCAGCATGTCCGCCAGCGCCCGCCGCAACGGGGATCAGGCCGTCGGCGCCCTTTTCGATCGCCTTGCGCGCAAAGCGGTCGTCGATCACGTCGTGCATGGTGATACCGCCCCAGTCGTGCACCGCCTTGTTCAGGTCCTCGCGCGCACCGAGCGATGTGATGATCATCGGCACCTGCCACTTGGCGCAGGTCATCAGGTCGGCTTCGAGCCGGTCGTTCGACTTGTGGACGATCTGGTTGACCGCAAAGGGTGCGGCGGGCTTGTCCGGGTTGGCGCGGTTATACTCGGCCAGTTCCTCGGTGATCTGGTGCAGCCACTCGTCAAGCTGTGCCTGGGGCCGCGCATTGAGCGCCGGGAACGAGCCGATCACGCCCGCCTTGCACTGGGCAATGACGAGCTCCGGCCCGGAAATGATGAACAGCGGCGACCCGATCACGGGCAGGCGCAGGTTGTCGCAAAGCGGAGATGGCATGGTCATGGCGGGGACATTAACCTGGGTTTCGTTGGTGTCCAGAGGCAATTAAGCGGCCAATTAAGTTTTGATTGGGGATGGGTTTGGAAGTGCAAAATCCTCCCCGAGACGAGGTCGGGGAGGACTTGACGTTGCTCTACAACTCCTCGAGCGCGCTCAGCACCGCCTTGATCGAGGCCGTCGCGACATCCTCGTCCACGCCCACCCCGAAGCAGGGCGAGCGGCCGTCGATCGCGCATTCGACATAGGCCGCTGCGCGCGCCTTGGAGCCCGAACCGATGGCGTGCTCGCGATAATCGGCAATGTCGATCGCGATGCCCAGCGCCGAGGACAGCGCGTCGACCACGCCCGAGATCAGGCCATTGCCGCGCCCGCTGACCGGGATTTCCTGTCCGTTCGCCAAGATGCGCCCGACGAACAGCCGGTCGGCACCCGCCTTGCGCTCCTCGTAATCGACCAGCCGGTACTTGCCGGTGCCATCGAGATGATAGCGCTGCTGGAACGCCTGCCAGATATCTGCAGAGCTCAGCTCGACGCTCTTCGCATCGGCGAGCGCCTGCACGGTCTTGCTGAAATCGGCCTGGAGCCGCTTGGGCAGCTTGAGCCCCTGGTCCTGTTCGAGCACCCAGGCGATGCCGCCCTTGCCCGACTGCGAGTTGACGCGGATCACCGCCTCGTAGCTGCGGCCGATATCCGCCGGGTCGAGCGGCAGATAGGGAACCGCCCAGATCTGGTCGTTGCGCTTTTCCTGCGCGGCAAAGCCCTTCTTGATCGCATCCTGATGGCTGCCGGAAAAGGCGGTGAACACCAGCTCGCCCGCATAGGGGTGCCGCTCGGGCACTTTCAGCTGGTTGCAATATTCGACCGTCTTGACGATCTCGTCCATGTCCGAGAAATCGAGGCCGGGGTGCAGCCCCTGCGTGTACATGTTGAGGCCGAGCGCCACGAGATCGACATTGCCGGTGCGCTCGCCATTGCCGAACAGGCAGCCCTCGATCCGGTCCGCGCCCGCCATCAGCCCGAGCTCGGCCGCCGCGATGCCCGATCCGCGGTCGTTATGCGGGTGCAGGCTGATGACGACGCAATCGCGCTTGCTGATGTGGCGGCACATCCATTCGATCTGGTCGGCATAGATATGCGGCCCTGCGGCCTCGACCGTCGCGGGGAGGTTGAGGATCAGCGGCTTTTCCGGCGTCGGCTGCAGCACCTCCATCACTGCCTCGCACACCTCCAGGCTGAAATCGAGCTCGGCGGTGGAGAAGGTTTCTGGGCTGTATTCGAAATGCCAGTCGGTCTCAGGGTATTTCGCTGCCTGTTCCTTGAGGATGTTCGCGCCCTCGACTGCGATCGCCTTCACGCCCGCACGGTCGAGCCCGAACACGATCTCGCGCCAGGCCGGGGACACGGCGTTATACAGGTGAACGATGGCGCGGTGCACGCCGGCCAGGCTCTCGAAGCTGCGCTCGATCAGGTCGCGGCGCGATTGGGTGAGCACCTGCACGGTGACATCCTGCGGGATCTTGCCGCCATCGACGAGGCCGCGGATGAAGTTGAACTCGGTCTCGCCGGCGGAGGGGAAACCGACCTCGATCTCCTTGAGGCCGATCTTGACCAGCAGGTCGAAGAAGCGCTGCTTCTTGGCGCCGTCCATCGGATCGATCAGCGCCTGGTTGCCGTCGCGCATGTCGGTGGAAAGCCAGCGCGGCGGGGCGGTGATGACCGCATCGGGCCAGGTCCGGTTGGGCAGGTCGACGCGCGGGAACGGCCTGTATTTCTGCGAGGGATGGTCAAGCATCGGCATGAGAGAAGCGCCCTGTCTGAATGGCTGTGCGATAGGCAGGCCGGGGCATGAGCGCAACCGGCTACTGGTGTTTCGGGGGTGGAAAAGCCCTTAGGCGCGGGGCACGCCGTTGCGGCGCGCACAAGGTCAGCCGCGCCTAAGGGCGCGTAAGTCGCAGACCAAGAAGGAGGGCGCTGGGCATCATTTCGGATGCGTCATTGCGTCAAATGGGGCGCAAGCGCAATAAAAAAATCATTTGCCGGGTGATGAAACCTGAGCCGCGCTTCAGGCGAACCGCAGGCCATTCCCTTATCCGAAAGGTATCCCAGCGATGAAACACATGATGACGGCGCTCGCCCTCTCGCTATCTGCCACCAGCCTTGCGATGGGCAGCGCAGCTCTGGCCGGACCGGTCTATACCGGGCTGCAGGGCGATGTCGCGGTCGGCGGCTATGATGCCGTGTCCTATTTCACCGGCGACGGAACGCCCGCCAAGGGCTCGGCCGAATTCGCGGTGCGACATGGCAATGCCGTGTACCATTTCGCCAATGCCGAAAATGCCGCGAAATTCCAGGCGGACCCCGCGCATTACGCGCCGCAATATGGCGGGCACTGCGCCTGGGCGATGGCGCGCGGCTATCTCGCGCCGGGCGATCCGTTGCAATCGCGCGTGGTCGACGGCAAGCTGTATCTCAACTTCAACGCCGAAGTGAAGGCCAAGTGGCTGCAGGATATTCCCGGCTTCATCGCCAGGGGCGACAAGAACTGGCCGGGCTTTCCCGATGATGCGAAATTCGGGGGTTAGGACCCGCGAAAGTTACCTTCGTCATTCCCGCGAAAGCGGGAATCCCGCTTTCGTTGGACGCCGACCGGAATAGCGGGACCCCCGCCTTCGCGGGGGTGACGGACAAGCCAAAAGCCCCGCAAACCCGCTTGAGCGGGCGCGGGGCCTTCGACTGGCTCAGGCTGAGCGGAGGTGGAAGCTTACTGCTTCTCGAACGCCACGCTGATGTCGAGTTCGACTTCGTCGCTCACCATCGGCAGGGCGTAGGCGATGCCGAAATCGCTGCGCTTGATCGTGGTTTCGGCTTCGAAGCCAATGGTGGCCTTCTTGTTGAACGGGTTGTTCCCCGCGCCGGTGAATTCGGCGTCGAGCACGACTTCCTTGGTCACGCCGTTCAGCGTCAGGTTGCCGGTGATCTTGGCGGTCATTCCGCTGGCGACGACCTTGGTCGAGACGAAGCGCGCATCAGCTGGCGCGGGGCCGAAGAAGTCGGGCTTGCCGCCATCCTTGCCAGCGCGCAGCAGATGGCTGGTGAGGCCGGCACTTGCCGTGGTGACCTTGGCAACCGGGATGGTCACATCCACCTTGGCGGCATTGGGGTTGGCAGGGTCGATGGTCAACGTGCCGGCGACATCGCCGAAAATGCCGAAATAGTCGTTGAAGCCGAAATGGTTGACTTCCCAGCCGATCAGCGAATGGCCGGGGTCGGTCTTGTAGGTACCGGCAGTGACGCGCGACGCGTCCTTCTGGCCGGGCAGCTGCATGCCCTGGCCGATCAGCGGCGTGGTGGCGACAGCGGCGGCGAGGGCGAGGATGGCGAGGGTCTTGCGCATGACGAACTCCTTGGGAGGGGAAGGAAACCGGAAACTGTGGCTCCGAGGCCCCCAAGTCAATCATTGTTCCGCGCAACGCAGCGTTTACGTTTTGCGCTCCAAGCCATCGCGCACCACGGCATAGACATGGCTCAGCTGCTCGGCCGTGATGCAATAGGGCGGCATGACATAGACGGTGTTGCCCAGCGGCCGGATCAGCACGCCATGCGCCTTGCCGAACGCGTTCAGATGCACCGCCCAGTTCGACAGGTAACCGCTGGTATCGGCAGCAAGATCGAACGCGGCGATTGTGCCGCACTGGCGCGTGCTTTCGACCTTGGGATGTGATGCGATCGCGGTCAGCTCGGAGGCCTGCATCGCGGCAAGCCCGACGATCCGCGCCTGCACCGGCTCGTCGCGCCAGATGGAAAGGTTGGCCACCGCCGCCGCGCAGGCGATCGGGTTGGCGGTATAGCTGCTCGAATGGAAGAAGCAGTCGGCGCGGTCCTGCGACCAATGCGCCATGAAGATATCCTCGCGCGCCATGGTGACGGCCAGCGGCACGGCCCCGCCGGTCAATCCCTTGGACAGGCACATTATGTCGGGCACCACGCCTGCCTGTTCGCAGGCGAGCAGGCTGCCAGTGCGGCCCCAGCCGGTCATCACCTCGTCGGCGATGAACAGCACGTCATGACGGGCGCAGATCGCGGCCATTTCGGACAGGACCTGGGGCGGGTAGAACAGCATACCCCCTGCGCCCAGCACCAGCGGCTCGACGATGAACGCCGCCGCGCCCGCCCGGCACGCGGCCTCGAGCGCGTCGAGCGTCGTTTGTTCGGCCCCGGTCGCGGGGAAGGGGATGCTGGTCACGTCGAACAGCAGCGGCGCATAGGGCCGGTTGAACACGCCGCGCGCGCCCACCGACATCGCGCCGATGGTGTCGCCGTGATAGCTGTGCTCCATCACGATGATGCCCTGGCGCGGTTCTTTCCGGTTGTGGAAATAGCCGAGCGCCATTTTCAGCGCGACCTCGACCGCAGTCGACCCTGAATCGCTGAAGAACACGCGGGTCAGTGCCTCGGGCATGATCGCGGTCAGACCGCGCGCCAGCGTCTCTGCCGGTTCGTGCGTCCATCCGGCAAAGATGATCTGGTCGAGCCGCTCCGCCTGCTCGCGGATCGCGGCCATGATGCGCGGATGCGCATGGCCGTGCGTCGTTACCCACCAGCTCGAGATCGCATCGATCCATGTCCGGCCATCGGCGCCATGCAGCAGCGCGCCTTGCCCGCGCGCGATCAGCGGAATGTCCTCACCCAGCCCATGCTGGGTGAACGGATGCCAGACCGGGGAATCGCTCATGCGAAACCGGCGAGGTCGAACCCGGCGGCGAACGCCGCGCGCAGCGCCTCGGGCGTGATTTCGGGCAGCATGTCGAGCCGGCCCAGGCGGCGGATGCCGGACATCTGCGTGATGGTCATCTCGCTGTCGGGTATCGGCTCGCCGATGAACGCGATGCCATGGATCGGCACGCCGCGCGCCTTGAGCACCTCGACCGTCATCAGGCTGTGGTTGATCGTGCCCAAGGCGGTACGCGCGCAGACGATGACCGGGATCTGCCAGCGCGCGAAGATATCGGCATAGAGCACCTGCCGCGTTACCGGCACCAGCGCACCGCCCGCGCCTTCGATCACCAGCGGCGCATCGACATGCGGAGGGGTGAGCGCAGCGGTGTCGATTGTGACGCCGTCGATCTCGGCCGAGCGGTGCGGCGAAAGCGGGCTCACCAGCCGCCAGGCTTCGGGCAGCGTGGAGCCCGGAGCCATGCGCTCGACGAACTGGGTGTCGGTCTCGTCCTCGATGCCCGATTGCACGGGCTTCCAGTAACGAGCGGAAAGCGCCTGGGTCAGCGCAGCACTGAACACCGACTTGCCGATTCCGGTGTCGGTGCCTGTCACAACAAATCGCGGTTTCATGCGGGGATCATGATCCTGTCGAGTGATTCGCAGAGAGCGCCGATATCACCCTTTGTCACGTTGCGGGTAATCGAAATTCTGAGGCGCGCGGTGCCCTGCGGTACGGTCGGCGGGCGGATGCCGCGAATATCGAAGCCCTGGCGCTGCAGGGCCGAGGCGATGCGCATCGTGCGCGCATCCTCGCCGATGATGACGGGCAGGATCTGCGTGTCGGCAGGGGCTGCGCCGAGCCGGGGGGCGAGCAGGCTGCGCGCTTCGGCCACACGCGCGAACAGGTCCTCGCGCCAGTCGTCATGGCTCGCCACCAGGCCGATCGCCTTGCGCACCATATGCGCGACCAGCGGCGAAGGGGCGGTGGAGAAGATGAACGGACGTGCGCGATTGACCAGGAAATCGATCGCGACGCGGGGGGCGCAGATCAGCGCGCCTTCGCAGCCCAATGCCTTGCCGCAGGTGTGCAGCGTGATGACATTCGGCTGGTCGGCCAGCGCCTCGGCGAGGCCGCGTCCGCCGGTGCCGAAAACCCCGGTCGCATGCGCCTCGTCGATGATCAGGATGGCTTCGTGCCGAGCGGCGACTTGCGCGAGATCGCCGAGCGGTGCGCGGTCGCCGTCCATGCTGTACAGGCTCTCGACCGCGATCCATGCGCGACCCGTGCCTCCGCAAGCGCGCCAGGCGGTGATGGCATCGTCGAACGCCTGGGGGTCGTTGTGCGCCGCGGCGCGCGTCTCGGCGCGGCCGAGCTTCATGCCGTCATGCGCCGATGCGTGGATCAGCGCGTCGTAGATCACGAGGTCGCCACGCTGGGGCAGGGTGGCGAAGATCGCGGCATTGGCAGCAAAACCCGTCGCCATGAACAGCGCCGCTTCGGTGCCGTAATGCGCGGCGGCCTCGGCCTCGAGCGCCTCGTGCGCCGGGTGGTTGCCGCGCAGCAACCGCGACCCGCCCGAGCCTGCGGGCAGGCCGAGCGCCATGCCCTCACGCAGCGCATCGTGCAGCAGCGTGGAGCCGGCAAGGCCCAGATAGTCGTTCGAGGCGAAGTCCTTGCCCGATCGCGGCGCGAGGCTGCGCAGCCTCGACCCCCTTTTCAGGGAGTCGAGCTGTGCAGCCTGTTCCTCGAAAAACGCGTTGATGGGCAAAGGCTCAGTTCTTGGCCTTGTCCACCAGCTTGTTCGCGCCGATCCACGGCATCATCGCGCGCAGCTGGGCACCGGTCTTCTCGATCGGGTGCGCGGCGGCGAGCTTGCGCGCAGCCTTGAGCTCGGGCTGCCCGGCACGGTTGTCGAGCACGAAATTCTTGACGAACCGGCCCTGCTGGATGTCTTCCAGAACGCGCTTCATCTCGGCCTTGGTCTCGCTGGTGATGATGCGCGGGCCGGTGGTGATGTCGCCATATTCGGCGGTGTTGCTGATCGAATAGCGCATGTTGGCGATGCCGCCTTCGTACATCAGGTCGACGATCAGCTTCACCTCGTGCAGGCACTCGAAATAGGCCATTTCGGGCGCGTAACCGGCTTCGGTCAGCGTTTCGAAACCGGCCTGGATCAGGTGCGTCAGGCCGCCGCACAGCACCGCCTGCTCGCCGAACAGGTCGGTTTCGCACTCTTCGCGGAAATTGGTCTCGATGATGCCGCTGCGGCCGCCGCCGACTCCGCTCGCATAGGCCAGCGCGATGTCATGCGCATTGCCCGACACGTCGCGATCGACCGCGATCAGGCAGGGCACGCCGCCGCCGCGCACATATTCGCTGCGCACGGTATGGCCGGGGCCCTTGGGCGCGATCATGATCACGTCGAGGTCCTCGCGCGCCTCGATCAGGCCGAAATGGATGTTGAGACCATGCGCGAAGGCCAGCGCCGCGCCGGGCTTCATGTTGTCGTGATAATCGGCAGCATAGATCGCGGCCTGGTGCTCATCGGGTGCCAGGATCATCACGATATCGGCCCAGGCGGCAGCTTCGGCGTTGCTCAGCACCTTGAAGCCCGCGCCTTCGGCCTTGGCGGCGGTGGCGCTGCCGGGACGAAGCGCGATCGCGACATCCTTGACGCCGCTGTCGCGCAGGTTCTGCGCATGGGCATGGCCCTGGCTGCCATAGCCGACGATGACGATCTTCTTGTCCTGGATCAGCTTCAGATCGCAGTCGGAATCATAATAAACGCGCATGTTCTTTCCCCATTTCCAAATCTGTTCGTCCCTCCCGCCAAAGCAGGAATCCCGCTCAAGGGTGCAGAAGCGGGACCCCCGCCTGCACGGGGGCGACGATGTGTTGCAAAAATTCGTTACCCCGCCACGGCCCCCCGGGTCATGGCGACCACGCCGGTGCGGGCGACCTCGACCAGCCCGACCTCGCGCATCAGCGCGATGAACTGGTTGATCTTCTCGACCGATCCGGAAATTTCGAAGACGAAGCTGTTGGTGCTGGTATCCACCGGGCGCGCGCGGAAGATGTCCGCCAGGCGCAGCGCCTCGATGCGATGTTCGCCCACGCCTGCCACCTTGATCAGCGCCAGCTCGCGCTCGACATGCGGGCCGAGCTCGGTGAGGTCCGCGACGCGGTGCACCGCGACCAGCCGGTCGAGCTGGGCAATGATCTGGTCGATCACTGCAGGCGGGCTCACCGTCACGATGGTGATGCGGCTTGTCGCATGGTCCTCGCTGATATCGGCCACCGTCAGGCTTTCGATATTATAGCCGCGCGCGGTGAACATGCCCGCGATCTTGGCGAGGATGCCCGCCTCGTTATCGACCGTGACGGTCAGGACGTGCCGCTCGGACGCGGCTTCACGGATATGCATCAGACCAGGGCTTTCGCTTCGTCTTCCATCGTCCCGGCGACTTCATCGCCGTAGAGGATCATGTCGGTATGGGCCGCGCCCGAAGGGATCATCGGCAGGCAGTTGGCAAGCTTGGCGACGCGGCAGTCGACCATCACGGGGCCCGGATGATCGATCATCGCCTGGATGCCGCTGTCGAGCTCGCTTTCGTCCGAAATGCGGATGCCCTTCCAGCCATAGGCCTCGGCGAGCGCGACGAAATCGGGCAGCGCGTCGGAATAGCTTTCCGAATAGCGGCTTTCATAGGTCAGCTGCTGCCACTGGCGCACCATGCCCATATATTCGTTGTTGAGGATGAAGATCTTGACCGGCAGCCGATATTGCGTCGCGGTGCCCAGTTCCTGGATGTTCATCTGGATCGAGGCTTCGCCGGCAATGTCGATGCACAGCGCGTCAGGGCAGCCGAGCTGCGCGCCGATCGCGGCGGGCAGGCCATAGCCCATGGTGCCGAGCCCGCCCGAGGTCAGCCACTTGTTCGGCTGTTCGAAGCGGAAATATTGCGCGGCCCACATCTGGTGCTGGCCGACCTCGGTCGAGATGATCGGGCTCTGGTCCTTGGTCAGCGCATAGAGCCGCTCGATTGCCAGCTGCGGCATGATCTCGCTCTTGTTGGCAGGATAGGCCAGGCACTCGCGCGTGCGCCATCCGGCGATCCGCGCCTTCCATTCGGAAAAGTCGCGCGGGGAATGGCCGATCGCATCCAGCTGGTCGATGATCTGCTGCAGCACGGTGGCGCAATCGCCGACAATGCCGAGATCGACGCGCACGGTCTTGTTGATCGACGAGCGGTCGATATCGATATGGATCTTCTTGGAATTGGGCGCGAACGCATCGAGCCTGCCGGTGACGCGGTCGTCGAAGCGGGCGCCGACGCAGATGATCAGGTCCGCGCGGTTCATCGTCATATTGGCTTCATAGGTGCCGTGCATGCCCAGCATGCCCAGCCAGTCGGGATGCTCGGAGGGAAAGGCGCCGAGGCCCATGAGCGTCGAGGTGACCGGCGCATTGGTCATCGCTTGAAGTTGGCGCAGCAATTGCGTCGCTTCCGGTCCCGAATTGATGACGCCGCCACCCGAATAGATGACCGGACTTGTCGCCTCAGCGATCATCTGCGCGGCGGTGGCGATGTCGTCCGCCGTGCCCGCCTTGACCGGAGCATAGCGCATGTTCGGGCGGGCAGGGGTGTCGCCATCATGCGCGGCGGTCGCGACCTGGACGTCCTTGGGGATGTCGATCAGCACCGGGCCGGGCCGGCCCTGAGTGGCGATATGAAAGGCCTCGCGCACCGTCGAGGCGAGCCGGGCGGGGTCCTTCACCAGATAATTGTGCTTGGTGCAGTGGCGGGTGATGCCGATGGTGTCGGCTTCCTGGAACGCATCGGTGCCGATCAGCGTGGTCGCGACCTGGCCGGTGATGACGACCATCGGGATCGAATCCATCAGCGCATCGGTGATGCCGGTGACCGCATTGGTCGCGCCGGGGCCCGAGGTGACGAGCACGACGCCCGGCTTGCCGGTGGCGCGGGCATAGCCCTCTGCGGCGTGGGCGGCGGCCTGTTCGTGCCGGACGAGAATGTGGCGCAGCGAGGGATGGCCGAAAATCGCGTCGTAAATCGGCAGTACCGCGCCGCCAGGATAGCCGAAGATCACTTCGACGCCCTGTTCGACCAGCGTTTCAACCAATATCTGCGCGCCGCTCAATTCGGCCATGATGCAAGCCTTACTTCGTCGTTAAACCGCAGCCCGCTTAGACAAGCTGGGCCGATGTTGCAAAACCATATGCTGCCTTGGGTGCCGCATCCCTGCCCTCAGCAAAAAAGCACCCGGCGCAGACGGGCCGCGCCGGGCAGGGTGAATATGCGACGTGTCAGAAGGGCGCTGGCAGCAACGCCTGACGAGGCCGATCTATGCGACATAAAATGCCGTGTCAACAGCTAAATGAGAAATAAAATATCAAAATCCAGCCCATCGTTATCCGAATATGGCTTCGTATACCGTTGCCAGCTCTCCGGCGGCTGGTTGCGGAACCAGGTATATTGCCGCTTGGCATATTGGCGGGTGGCAAGCTGGCCTGCGGCCAGCGCAGCCTCGCGCGTCAGTTCTCCGCGCAACAGCCCGGCAATTTCGGGCACGCCGATCGCGCGCATCACCGGCAGATCGCCATCGAGTCCGCGCGCCAGCAATGCCTCGACCTCCTCGACCGCGCCCGAGTCCAGCATGGCGGCGAACCTGCGATCGCAGCGTTCGAACAGCCAGTCGCGCGGCGGCAGCAGCACCAGCGGTGCCAGACGAACCGCATCGCCGATGCCGCCCTGCTTGCGCGCCTGC